>NZ_JANQDA010000001.1:0-152337 GCF_024723655.1 Campylobacter sp. RM5063
GTGTTAAGATGATAGCTTATAATCAAATTATCTGAAAAATCATACCCATTACAATCATAACTTCAACAAATACTTCAAAAAAATATACAAAAAATAAATATAATTAATATCATTATAAATAAAATTATCCATAAAATATCCACTATTTAGAAAATGAATATCAATACTTTATATTATTTTATATATTTTTATTAAAATTAGAAAAAATTGGAAAATTTTATGAAACTTTTATAAAAAATTGTTATATAATACCTATTAAGTTCATAAACGAAACTTAAATAAAACCCACAAGGAGTACATCATGGGAACAAGAAAAGAACACGACTTTATTGGTGAGTTAGAAATTTCTGATGAAGTTTATTATGGAGTGCAAACTTTTAGAGCACTAGAAAACTTCAATATGAGTGGTAGAAGACTGCAAGATTATCCTTATTTTGTAAAAGCTTTTGCTCAAGTTAAAAAAGCAGCTGCTCTAGCTAACAAAGAAGTTGGAGTTCTTGATGCAGATAAAGCTGATGCTATTGCTAAAGCTTGCGATAGATTGATTGCTGGTGAATTTTTAGATCAATTTGTTGTGGATATGATCCAAGGTGGTGCTGGTACTAGCACAAATATGAACACTAACGAAGTTATCACAAATATTGCTCTTGAAAGTATGGGTCATAAAAAAGGAGAATATCAATACCTTCACCCAAATGATCATACAAATTTAGGTCAATCTACAAACGATACCTATCCAAGCTCAATCAAAGTAGCAACCTATGCAAAACTTAGTGATCTTTTAAAAGCTATGGAAGGCTTAAAAGCTGAATTAGAAGCCAAAGCTAAAGAATACAAAGATATCATCAAAATGGGTAGAACAGAACTTGAAGATGCGGTTCCTACAACCTTAGGAAACACTTTCAATGCTTTTGCTAGCTATATTAAAAGTGATATTGAAAAGATCACAGCAGCTCGTGAGTCAATGAGCTATTTAAATTTAGGTGCTACAGCTATTGGAACAGGAATTAATTGCCACCCTGATTATAAATTTGTGGTTGAGAAAAAATTAAAAGAAATCACTGGTGTTGATTTTAAACCTGCTGAAGATTTCATTGCAGCTACTCAAGATACAGCTGATTTTGTACATGTAAGTGGCGCATTAAAAACTGCAGCTGTAAGATTATCTAAAATCGCAAATGATTTAAGGTTGATGAATTCAGGTCCAAGATGCGGTCTAGCTGAAATTAGTTTGCCTGCTATGCAACCGGGTAGTTCTATTATGCCAGGTAAAGTAAACCCTGTAATTTGTGAAGCAGTTGGCGAAGCTTGCTATGAAGTTATAGGTAATGATGTTACTATTATGCTTTGCTCTGAAAGAGGTGAATTTGAACTTAATGCTTTTGAGCCAGGCATTGCTTATGGGTTATTTAACTCGATCGTATTGCTTGAAAATGCAATGAAAACTTTAGCTGAAAAAGCTATTAAAGGATTAAAAGCAAACCCTGAAAACTGCAAAAAACTTGTATTAAATTCAATCGGAATCGTGACTGCATTTAATCCTGTTTTAGGTTATGAAAAATCTGCAAGTATTGCAAAAGAAGCTCTAGAAACTGGAAAAGCAGTAGGTGATATTTGTCTTGAAAGACGCTATTTACCAAAAGAAAAAATTGATGAGATTTTAACACCAGAAAATATGTTAAATCCTCATATGACAGAAAAAAGAAAAGCTTAATAACTTAGGAGTTTAATCATGGATATTATGATTATTTTACAACTTGTTGTCTTTCTTGGGGCAATATTCATAGGTATCCGCCTTGGCGGCATAGCAATAGGCTATGCCGGAGGTTTGGGTGTTGTTATTTTAGGTCTTGTTTTAGGCATGAAGCCAGGTAATATTCCTTGGGATGTTATTTTAATCATCGCTGCTGCTATTGCTGCGATTTCTGCAATGCAACAAGCAGGTGGCTTAGACTACATGGTAAAAGTTACTGAAAGAATTTTGCGTAAACACCCAAAATTCATTAATTATCTTGCACCAGCTTGCGGTTGGTTACTTACTATTTTAGCAGGTACTGGTAATGCAGTATTTTCATTAATGCCTGTTGTTATTGATGTTGCAAAATCTCAAAATATTAAGCCATCAGCTCCACTTTCATTAATGGTTGTTGCCTCACAAATTGGTATTACAGCTTCTCCAGTTAGTGCTGCTGTTGTTTATATGACTGGTGTATTAGAGCCGCTTGGCTGGAACTATCCTGCATTAATTGGAATTTGGATTGTAACTACTTTTGCTGCTTGTATGATTACAGCTTTTATTGTAAGTTTAATTACTCCAATGGATCTTAGCAAAGACCCTGTATATCAAGAACGCTTAAAAGCTGGTCTTGTAAAAAGTGCTTCAGATGTTTTACATAGTGAAGATAAACCGGGTGCAAAACTTTCAGTTGCTATATTTTTATTTACGGTATTAGCAGTTGTTCTTTATGCTACTGCAATTTCTAATAATATTAAATGGATTGATCCTGTAGTTATCCCAAGAGATGCTGCAATTATGAGCTTTTTATTAACTGCTGCAACTTTAATTACATTCTTATGTAAAGTTGAACCTGCAAAAATTTTAGATACAAGTGTATTTAAATCAGGTATGACGGCTTGTGTATGTGTATTTGGTGTTGCTTGGCTTGGAAATACTTTCGTTGCAGGCCATGAAGCAGGTATTAAAGAAGTAGCGGGTGAATGGGTTAAACAAACTCCTGCTATGCTTGCAGTTGCTTTCTTCTTTGCTAGTATGCTTTTATACTCTCAAGCAGCTACTGCAAAAGCTATTGTTCCAGTTATCGTTGCTGCATTAGGAATTTCAGCTACAAATCCTGCAGATTCTTATATGCTAGTTGCTTGTTTTGCTGCTGTTTCAGCACTTTTTGTACTTCCAACCTATCCTACTTTATTAGGTGCAGTTCAAATGGATGATACAGGTACAACAAGAATTGGAAAATTCATATTTAATCACGCATTCTTTATCCCGGGTGTATTGGCTATTGCTATTGCTGTTTCATTAGGATTTTTAGCAGTAGGAATGCTTTAATGCTCTTGCTTTCCGCTTTTAGCGGAAAGTTTTCTTCTTTTACTTATTAACTAATTTTAAGTAGAATATTTTTTTAATTTTTAAAGAAATAAAATGGCAAAATTATCTTTAGATAGAAATAATATAAGAATCTTATTTATAGGTTATATACTTATAGCTCTTTTTGGCACTTTCATCCTTATGCTACCCATTATGCACACTAAACCAATATCTTTTTTAGATGCATTTTTTACTAGTGCTTCAGCTGTAAGTATGACAGGACTCATTGTGCTAAATACTTCATTAGATTTTAGTTTTTATGGACAGCTTGTTATTTTACTACTTATCCAAATAGGTGGTTTAGGCTATATGAGTATAGCCATGGCTTTATATATTTTAGTACGAAAAAAGATGAGTTTTGGAGAAAAAAATCTTTTAAGAGAATCCTTAATTTATCCTGGTGCTGATGGGCTTGTAGGATTTTTGAAAAAGGTTTTATTTTTTGTATTTGCTATTGAAATTGTTGGTGCTGTTTTATTATTTTTAAGATTTAAATTAGATATGAATTTAACTGATGCTCTATGGGCTAGTATTTTTCACTCCATTTCTGCTTTTAATAATGCAGGTTTTAGCATATTTGAAAGTGGTTTAATGCCTTATAGAGATGATTTTTGGATTAACTTTATCATTACCTCTTTAATTATTATTGGCGGTTTGGGCTATTTTGTATTGCTAGAATTATACTTTTTTTCAAAAAAACGCTTTGCTAGTCTAAGTCTGCATACAAAGCTTGTTTTAATTTCCACTATTATACTAATCATTTTTGCAAGTTTGATTGTGTTTTTATTTGAATATCACAACCCAAAAAGCATAGGAGAATTTTCTCTTTTTGATAAAATTATGAGTGCATATTTTACAGCGGTAAATTACCGAACTGCAGGATTTAATACTCTTGATCTTAGCACCTTTAAGGATGCAAGCTTATTTTTTGGATCTTTGTTTATGATTGTAGGTGGTGCACCAGGTGGAACTGCAGGAGGCATTAAAGTAACTACTATTGCGGTACTATTAATTTATGCATATTGGAGTATCAAAGATAGTAATGCAAGAATTTTTAACTTTGAAATTCCAAGCGAAACTATTAATAAAGCTTTCATTATAGCAGTAAGTTCAATTGTTTATATTATTACCTGCGTGTTGCTTTTATCTTTGATTGAAGATGATAAAAGTTTTTTACCTTTGCTTTTTGAAACAAGTTCAGCATTTGCCACAGTAGGTGTTTCAGTTGGCGATGGTGGGACCTTATCACTTAGTGCGCTTTTTAGCTCCGAAAGCAAACTTATTGTTATTTTACTAATGCTTAGCGGTAGAGTGGGTGTGCTTGCGTTTTTATTTAGTATATTTTTTAAAGAAAAAGAAAAATATTTAAATTATCCAAAAGGAAAAATCATACTATGAAAAAAGAAACTTATGGTATTATAGGACTTGGAAGATTTGGCTCTGTTTTAGCAAAAGAACTTATTGACCAAGGCAAAAGAGTTATTGTTTCAGATATTGATGAAGAAGCTGTTAAAGAGTTGCAAGATCATGCGGATTTTGCTTATATCTTAGATTCTACTCACACCATAGCTTTGAAAGAAGCGGGCTATTCAAATGCTGATGTTGTCATACTTAGTATAGGTGAAAATCTAGAATCAAGCATACTTACCTTCATGGCCTTAAAAGAAATAGGGGTAAAAAATATCATAGCTAAAGCAAATTCTTCTACACATGGACAAATTCTTTCAAAACTTGGGGTTAATAAAGTCATCTATCCTGAAAAAGAATCTGCAAAGCGTTTGGCTAAAATTCTTATCACTAATCCAAATTTTGAAATCATAGATCTTTCAGCCAACACCATAAAGGTAGCAAAACTTTTAATCGATGAGAATTTAGCGGGGAAAACTTTGCAATCCATTGGACAAAATTTAAAAGTCATTGCACACAAACAACATGATACTTGGAGCATTATGCCAAATCTAGAAAATACCGCTTATTTAAACGATATATTAATGCTACTTGGCACTCAAGAAGAACTTAATCAATATGATTATTGAAGATTTTAAATGCTACTTTTACTTTGCACTATCAATATGATAAATCTAGAAAAGAAACTCTAGTGCACGGCTACACAAACCCAATCCATATCCTAGGTCACTAAATTTTTAATGTCCTTGTAAAATAAGGACATTACAATAAATTAATATATAATCAAAAACTATACTTATAAGTATTCTTGAAAGCTAATTTAGAAAATATAAAAAATAAATATAACATTAAAAAGATATTTTAAGTGGTGTCAAGGGGGAGACTTGAACTCCCGACCTCCGGCTTATGAGACCAGCGCTCTAGCCAGCTGAGCTACCCTGACATAAAAAGAAGTTAAAATTATACTTTATTTTGCTTAACATTTTATAAAATACTTATTTTATAAATTTTATATATTTTTTAACTTTTTTGTGCTAAAAATATGAAATTATATTTAAAAAGGATTTTAATGCAAATTAGCTCAAGTTATGGCGGTGCCTTTTATACGCAAAATCCTTATCAAAACAAAGACAAAGAACAAACAAAAGAAAATATTTCTGAAAAAGAAAACCCACAGCAAACAAAAGAAAATAAAAACGATCAAGAAAAAGATGAAAAAACTCAAAAAGTTAATGGTAAAGACTTAAGTAGTGAAGAAGTAAAACAGGTACGAGAGCTTGAAAAAATCGACAGAGAAGTAAGGGCTCATGAAGCAGCCCACCAAGCAGCAGGTGGAGCCTTAGCAGGAGCTGCAAGTTTTGGCTATACAAGAGGTCCTGATAATAAAATGTATGCAGTTGAAGGAGAAGTGCCTATAAGAATGCAAAAAGGCAATACTCCTGAAGAAACTATAGCCAATGCTATGCAAGTAATTGCTGCAGCTATGGCACCAGCTGATCCTAGCCCCCAAGATTATAAAGTAGCAGCTAATGCTATGCAAATGCAAAATGATGCGCGCACCGAGCAAGCTAAAATAAAAGCAGAAGAATCAAAAGCTCAAAATGATAAAAATAAAGACGAAGACGATAAAAAAGCAAATCCAAATTCTAAAGCCATAAAATCATACACACAAAATTCATCACAAGATTACATAGGAAGTCAGTATAATAAAAGTGCATAGTGGCAGAGAGGAAGGGATTCGAACCCTCGGTGAGTTACCCCACACACGCGTTCCAGGCGTGCTCCTTCGACCACTCGGACACCTCTCTAAAAATGAAGATTATAACTTATTTTTTTAAATTTATACTAAAAAAGGGATTTTATGAAGCTTTTTTACTCTTGTTTTTATCTTTTTATTTTACTTTTTTTAAGTGCTTGTTCAAATCATGCTAATGTTAATTTATCTTATGAAAAAGCCTTTATAAACAAACAATGTGATGAAAATACTTTAACTTTAAAAAATGCAGACAAAGACACTATATACACAGGGTTAAATTTAGCCTCTTTAGCAAGAGTTTGTAAAGATTATGAAAAAAGTAATGCTTTTTTTGATAAAGCAGAAGAGGCTTACAAATATGATGTAGATTTACAAAACGGGCTTCAGAAAGCCACAAGAAATTTTAGCGAAATTTTACTTAATGACACCATCAATGATTATCAAGGTTATTTTTACGAAAGGATTATGCTAAATACCTACAAAGGTTTAAATTATATGAGCTTGGGAGATTTTAAAAATGCAAGAGTAGAGTTTAACAGAGCTTTATACAGACAAGATAGAATGAAAGAATATTTTTATGATTATATACAAAAAGCTCAAGAAGAATACCAAAAAGAGCTTCAAAAAGATAAAAAAACATATGCGAGTTTTAAGCAAAATTTAAACCCTATCTATAAACAATATGACAATCTTCTTAGCACATTTAACGCAAATAAAAATTATACTAATATCTATGCTAGTTATCTTAGTGCTTTATTTTTCTTTTTTGATAAAGATTATATTAAAGCTTATGATCTTTTAAAAGAAGTAGCATTAAGCGATGTAAAAAACAAACAACTTCAAAAACAATTTCAAGTATTTGAAAAATTCACTCATTTAAAAACATCCTTCCCTCAACAAAAATATATTTTTATCATTTATGAAGATGGTTTTAGTGCTACAAAAGAAGAATTTGATCTTACCCTGCCATTTGTTTTTAATGATAATCTTGCAAATATTAGTGTAGCTTTTGCTTATTTAAAATCAAGAAATGCTTCTTATAAATTCTTGCAAAGTCAAGATGAAAAAACACAAAATTTAATTTATTTTGATGATATTATAGCAAGTGAATTTAAAACTCTTTTACCCTCTATGGTGATGAAAACCCTAGCCTCAAGCGCTCTTAAAACTTCAATTAATTTAGCCATAGCTAATAATGATTCTAGTGGCTTTTTATCATTTATTAGCACTGTTAGCACTGCTTTAATCAATAAAGCAGATCTTAGAATGTGGCAAGCTTTACCAAAAAGTGCTAGTATTTTAATGCTAAAAAATGAAGGTTTAGTTAAAATTTATAATGATAAAGAAAAAATAATCTTTGAAGATGAGCTGGAAAAAGATAAAAATTATATTGTTCTTATAAGATCTTTTGTGCCAAATTCAAATATTATTTACAAAATTAAAGAAAAATAAGGAGATAAAATGAAAAAAAGTTTATTTTTTATGGTTTTTGCGCTTTTGATTTTCAGTGCTTGTTCTTCACAACCAAAATATACTGATGGTAAAGCTTCACAAAAAGTTCAAGGAAACGCACTTACTTTAGGACTTGATAGAGAAGATTTTGAAAAAACTGCTGAAGATATGATACAAAGCTTGCTTAGTGATCCTGCTTTTGCAAATTTAAATAGCTCTAATAGAAAAGTTATTGCCATAGGGAAAATCATCAATGACACCCCGCAAAGAATAGACACAGATAAACTCACTTCGAAAATTACCATAGCATTAAGAAAATCTGGTAAATTTATATTAACAACTGCTGTAGCAGCAGGTGGAGCAAAAGATAGTTTATCTCATGATGTAAGAGATTTAAGAGACAATGAAGAATTTAATCAAAATTCCATAGCCAAAAAAGGCACACTTTTGGCCCCAAATTTCTCACTTTCTGGTAAAATCAGACAAGATACTGTTAAACTTTATAATGGCAAAATCCAAACTGAATATTTTTTCCATTTAATTCTTACAGATTTAACTAGCGGTTTAGCTTTTTGGGAAGATGAAAAAACTATTGATAAAACAGGTAAAAGCAAGAGTGTAACATGGTAAAAAAACTACTAATTCTTTTTTTCGCTCTTGTTTGTTTTTGTCAAGCACAAAGCGCTTTAAACAAAGAAAGTTATGGTGAGGGTTTTGGAAATACAAGAAGTGAAGCAATAAAAAATGCCATCAATGAAGCTCTTGGGAAAATGGAGGGTTTAAAACAAGTTAAGCTTAAAAAATTCGAATTTAGCTTTAATGGAAATTTCAATATAGGTTATGATGAAGAAATAGACTTAGTTAGCAATGGAGTTTTTAATAGCTATGATATTAAATCTTTAACTCAAACAAATCAAAATGAATTCCATGCAAAAGTTGTGATTTATAAAAAACTTTATAGTGAAAAAAATCTTGAAGATAAAAGTTCGCTAATTATCATCAATAAAGTTAAAGATGAACTTTCGGCTAAATTTGAACAAGAGCTTTTAAGCGTTTTGCTCCAAAGTAAAAAATTTAGAATTTTAGATAGAGCAAATCTTGATCTTTATAATCAAGAAAAATCTTTACTTATAAAAAATGCAAGCGATGATGAACTTGTTAAGCTTTATAATGTTTTAGGGGCTGATTTTTTACTTATTTTAAACCCTAAAATAACACAAACACAAAATGAAATTAACACTCAAACTTATAATATTAACATTGATTATCGTTTGATAGAATTTGCTACAACTCAAATCAAAGCTTCCAATACCTTAGAATTTAAAATGAGTTCTACAAGCAAATCAAGCAAACAAAAAGCCCTTAGAGGTATAGCTACAAAAATTACCGAAGATATTTTTAAACATTCTAAAGACAATGACAAAGAAGAAGAAATAGAACATGGTTTAGACGCAAACTATCAAATCAACAATGAAGGTGGAGTTAATTTAGGTTTTTAAAATGCAAAAAGCATGGGATATTAATGCAAAATTTTGGGACACACAAATGGGAGATGATTCTAATGAATTTCATAAAAAAGTTGTGCGTCCTAAAGTTGAAGAATTGCTAAACATACAAGATGATGATTATATTCTAGATATTGCTTGTGGAAATGGAAATTTTTCCGCTTATATGTGCAAAAAATACAACATAAATGTTTATGCTTTTGATTATAGTGATCAAATGATAAAATTAGCAAAACAAAGATGGAAAAATTTTCTACATAAAATTCACTTTCAAATCATAGACGCTAACGATGAATTGACTTTGCAAAATTTAGCTAAAAAACACACCTTTAGCAAAGCTGTTTCAAATATGGCTATCATGGATATGGAAAATATCCAGCCCTTATTTAAAAGTCTTTATTTTCTACTAAAAGAAAATGGAATTTTTGTTTTTGCTACTCAACATCCTTGTTTTGTAACATTAACTAAAAAATATCTTAGTCCGCATAATTATCTTGGGTATGCATTTGAAAAACAACCTGTAAAACATCACTACTACCACCGTTCTTTAGAAGAAATTTTCAACACTTGTTTTAAAAATGGTTTTATTATAGATGGATTTTTTGAAGAACCTTTTTTAGATGAAGAATTTCCTGAAATTATAATTGTCCGAGCAAGGAAAATCAGTTTTTAAATTGCAAAAACTCACATCTTTTGCAAAGATCAGCTTTTAGAATTCCTTGCTTAAAGCCTTCTTTTAATTCTATATATAAAGACGAATTTAAAAGCTCGCTAAAATCTTTTTCAAAACAATTTCCAAGTTTTATATCCCCTTTAGTATCCAAACAACAAGGCACTAAAGTTCCATCGCTTAAAATAGCAATTTGTCCATTTAAAGCATGACAATACCCATTCTCCCTAATAACCTCATCTTTCAAAGAAGGCCATTTAAAAAGCTTAGCTTGGTGTAATATAACATGCCTTTCTAGGCGATTTTTAACTTTTTGCTTTTGAATTTTTACTTTAAAATTTTGCTCTAAAAAATCATAAATTTTCTCATTTTCTAAAGGTGGGTTGAAATTTTTATCTAAATTCCAAAGTCTTAAATTGATAAAAGAATTGTTTTTATTTTCCAAGTGCAAAAAAATAAGTTTTAAAACAGGCTCAAAGTATTCTTTTAAACTCATTCTACTTTGAGATAAAAAAGCACCCAAAGAAATATTGATTTGTCGTATGTTTTTAGAATCTAAAACAAGTTTTATTTTCTCATCATCAAAATAAAACCCGCTTGTAGTAAGTTCTATTTGCATATTAAATTTAAAAGCTATTTTTAAATACTCTTTTAAATTTAAAATCCTTAAAGGATCTCCAAGCACATGAAAAGTAAAAAGCTTGGCATGACTATGCACACTTTTGCAAATTTTTTCAAAATTTTCAAGGCTCATTTGTTTTCTTTGCGCTTTTTGGCTAGGACAAAAATCACATTTTAATCCACAAATATCACTTAATTCTATATAAATTTTCTCAAAATGCATAATCACTCTTTTTAAAAAGCTCAAACGCTTTTAAGGCAAGTTTTGAAAGTGCAAGATGTTCTAATTCTTTATAAGAAAATGCTTTTGCTTTGAAATCTTCAAAATCATCATCTTTTAAAAAATACACCTTGGCATTAATTTTATATTTGGTGTAAGAGTGTTTAAATTCACCTATGAATTTTGCATTTTTTTCTTTATTGTATTCTAAAAAATTATACATATTAAAATATAGCTTTTCTTTGCTTTTGATAAGCAAAAACTGCTCATTTTTTTGCACTATGAGTATATTTAAAATAATATTTTCATATTGAGTTTTTTTAGATACATGAAATTTTTCATATTCATTTTTTCCACTACAAAAACTCTCTATGGGGCAAAGCTTGCATTTTGCATTTTTAGGTAAACAAATCAAAGCCCCTATATCCAACAAAGCTTGATTATGATCAAATGCATTATCATAGTTTAAAAACTCTTTTGCTTTTTGCGTTAAAAGTTTAGAGTTTGGATTTTGCAAACTATAAAATCTACTCAAAACTCTTTTAATATTTGCATCCACAAAAGCTTTAGCTTGTAAAAAACCAAAACAAGCTATAGCACCAGCTGTATATTCTCCAATACCAGGAAGTTTTTGAAGCTCTTTTATGTCAAATGGTAATTTTGCATTAAATTCTTGCACACAAATTTTTGCACATTTATGTATATTCCTAGCTCTAGTATAATACCCAAGTCCTTGCCAAGCTTTTAAAACCTCATCTTCGCTTGCCATAGAAAGCGCTTTTAAAGAAGGAAATTTAGCTAAAAACTGAAAATAATAATTTTGCAAAACACTCTTTACTTGAGTTTGTTGTAACATAATCTCGCTAATATAAACAGCATAAGCATTGTCAATATTTTTTAGCTTTTTTAAATCATCCTCGCTACCATATTTTCTATATTCTTTATGCAAAATACGCCAAGGAAGGTTTTTTCTACCATTCTCGTTATACCATTTTAAAATACTTTCATGAATTTTTCGCATTAAAACTTTCTTTGTTTTTAAAAATTATACAATCTATTCTTAAAAGCTTTATGTTAAAATTAAAAAAATATTTTTAAAAAGGAGTAAAAATGAAAAGTTTTTTAAAAGGTTTGGGATTAGGATTACTTTGTTTGGTATTGTTTGTACTAGGAGTAGTTTTTAATACTGAATTTTTAGGTTTAAAAAATCATAATAAACAAAATGTAGAATTTTCAAGAAATATAGAAGTATCAAATGAAATCATGCCAAATGTTTTTAATGCTGTTTTAAATTTTAGTGCGAGTGAAGAACTTAGTAAAAAAACTATCATCTCTAGTGATGAAAAAAATCATATTGCTAAAACTTTCAAAGAAATTTCAGATCGTATTACCAAAGAAGACTATTGTAAAGGTGGAAGTTATACTTTAGAGCCAAGTTATAATTATTATCAAGGAGTAAAAACACTTAATGGGTATAGATTGTATTCTAATTTCACTTGTCAAATCCCACAAAATAAAAATAAAGACTATGAAAATCTTATAAAAGATATAGAAAATATCAGCAATACTAATACTTTAATTTCTTTTAATACTAAAGCCTTGCAAGCAGGATTTGACGAAGCAACCTTAGAAGCAAACAAAGAAGATTTATACGATCTTGCGTTTAAAAAAGCTTTTGAAAAAGCTCAATATTATTCTAAAACTTTAACAAAAACTTGCATAGTAAAAAATGTTCATTTTGATAGTTGTAATATCAAATACAATTCTCCAAGTTTAGCAGCTAGTGCAGATAGTGTAGTGCTTCCTGTTATTAAAAATGAAAAGCAAAGCTTAAAAGCTAATGTGCTTTTTGTTTGTCAATAAATTTTATTTTGGCTTTATCTTGGGTTTTTATAATTTCTCATCATTAATTTAAAGGAGAAAAAATGAAAAAAATTATAGGTTTATTTATTATGGGTTCTTTAGCAGCCTCTTTGGCATTTAGTGCTGATTTTTCCAAAAAAAGCAATGATGAAATTTTAAATCTTGCAAAAAGCGTAAAAGCACAAGATCAAGCTGACTTAATTATAGAAATGAAAAAGAGAATAAATGAGATGAAATACAAAGACGCAAAAGTTTTTCATCAACAATTTAAAAGTAACTTACGCGAAAACATCTCTAAACTTTCTCATCAAGAAAAAAGTCAAAGAAAGGCTATCGTTCAAGAAGATATGCAAAAACTAACCGATGAAATGAGTGGCAAAGAAATACGAGATTTAAATTTACATCATTATAACAAAAATGAACACAAAGCCCATAAAATGGATCATCAAGGGCATGGTGCAAATCATGGAAATTGCTCAATGAGATAAAATGGCAGCAAAAATTCTACTCTTAGAAGATGATTTAAGCTTAAATGAAATCATCAATGAAGCCTTAAGCGATGAAGGTTTTAAAGTCTCTTGTGTATATGATGCACAAGAGGCACTAGAAAAAGCTTATGAAGAAAATTTTGATCTTTGGATTTTTGATGTTAAAGTTCCAAAAGGCAATGGTTTTAAAGTATTAAAGGAATTAAGAGAAAGTGCTAAAAACACTCCTGCTATATTTTTAACTTCTTTATCCATGCTTGATGATGTAAAACAAGGATTTTTATCAGGTTGTGATGATTATATTAAAAAGCCTTTTGATGTTGATGAGTTAATTATCCGTGTAAAAAATATCATTAAAAGAAATTTTAGTCATCAAAAAGAAGACTTAATCTTACTTAGCTCTTCAAAAAATATTTCTTTTGATCCTATCAATAAAACCCTTTATCAAAATGAAGAAATTATCAACCTAACTAATAAAGAAAAAGAACTCCTAGCTTTACTTTTAAAAAAACGCCCTCATTTTGTAAATATAGAAACTATTTTTGACGAAATTTGGAGTTTAGATGAAGAGCCTGTGATCATGAGCCTTAGGGTGTATATCAAAAATTTAAGAAAAATTCTTGGTAAAGACCTTATCATCAATCAAAGAAATATAGGCTATGCCATTAGGCTAGAAAATGAAAAGTGAAAACTTTAATAATACCATTTTTAAAATTCTAGCCCTTTATATCATCACAAGTGGCATATTTTTAACGATTTTTTTTATTACTTTTTATCAAAAAGAAGCAAATTATATACGATTAAATCAAATCACACACTCATACACTCACTATAATTATATTTTACAAAATATCATTGAAGCAAGACACGATAAAAATTTATTAAACAAAGATGATTTTTCTTATATTTCTAAAAAAATAAATACTCAATTTGCTATTGTTGCAAACAATCAAATCATTTTTAGTAATTTAACTTTTGATGCTTTAAAAATATTAACACAGCTTAAAGAAAACAACTTTATTTACAACGAAAACAAAAGATTATTCATAGATTTTTCAAGGATTAGAAATCTTAATACTTATATAGATACGAGTAATTTAAGAAAGCCAAAACACCATTCTCATTTTTTGAGACATAAAAATATCCATATCATTATAGAAACAGAAGATCTTGGCTTTAAAAAAGAACAATACCGCAAAGATAACTACAATAATTTAGATATTAACGATTATGCTAATGAACTTTGGAAACTAAAATTAAAAACTATTTTTTATACACTTATATGTATTTTACTACTTGCTATAATTGCTTATATACTCATCTTGCTTGTTTTTAAAAATATCAAAGAACAATTTAAAACACTCAATGATTTTATTAAAGATACCACGCATGAAATTAACACACCTTTGAGCGTGATTTTAGCTAGTATTAAAAAATTTGATGATACAAATTTAAATCCAAATAACACTAAAAAACTAAATCATATCAAACTAGCAAGTAAAAATTTAAATCATATCTATCAAAACCTCATAGCCTTAAATTTTTTCTTACAAAAAGAAAATACAAAAGAAGATATAAATTTAAAAGAGCTTTTAGAACAAAGATTAGAATATTTTGACACTTTAATCTCTCAAAAAAATCTCATCATTGAAAAAGAGCTTTTAGAGCAAAATTTCTATGCAAATAAAGAAGAAATGCAAATTTTACTTGACAATCTTTTAAGCAATGCCATAAAATACACCAATACTAATAAAAAAATCTTTATTTGTTTAAAAGAAAAAACACTTAGTATTAAAGATGAAGGTCAAGGTATGAGCGCTAAAGAAATTACTCAAATTTTTACACGCTACAAACGCTTTAATCAAGACCAAGGTGGTTTTGGCATAGGCTTAAATTTAGTCAAACAAATAGCCGATAAAAACAATATCAACATAAAAGTTTTGAGTAAAAAAGATAAAGGAAGTGAATTTATACTTTCTTGGTAGGGATAAAAATGGAAATTTGCTTAGAAAAAATTAAAATAGATAACGCTTGGAAGGAATTTTTAAAAGAAGAGTTTTTAAAGCCTTATTTTTTAGAAATAAAAACTCATTATATCAATGCTTTAAATGAAAGAAAAACTATATATCCACCCGCGAATTTAATCTTTAATGCTTTTAATCTAACCCCTTTACAAGATTTAAAAATCATACTTTTAGGACAAGATCCTTACCACAACCCTCATCAAGCCATGGGTTTGAGCTTTAGCGTGCCAATGGGTGTTAAAATTCCCCCATCTTTACTTAATATCTATAAAGAATTGCAAGATGATTTAAACATCCCTATAGCAAAACATGGTGATTTAAGTAAATGGGCTAAACAAGGAATTTTACTTTTAAATTCTATTTTAAGTGTAGAAGCAAATAAACCTGCTTCACATGCACATTTTGGTTGGCAAAAATTTACCGATGCGGTTATATCAAAACTTAGCAATGAAAAAGAAGGATTAATATTTTTACTTTGGGGAAATTATGCTAAAAATAAAAAAAATTTAATCAACCCTCAAAAACACTTTATCCTAGAAGCAGCACATCCTTCGCCTTTAGCAAGAAATGCTTTTTTAGGTTGCAAGCATTTTTCAAAAAGTAATGAAATTTTATCAAAACTTGGTAAAAGTCTTATTGATTGGAATTTAAACCCTTAATTTACTTAAAACTTATATACTTTCAAAAATTTTCAAAAAAAGGAATACAATGACTTGTCCAGTTTGTGTAAATACTGACTTATTGATGAGCGAAAGAAATGGAGTTGAAATTGATTATTGTCCAAAATGCCGTGGTGTTTGGCTTGATCGTGGTGAGCTTGATAAAATCATAGAAAGAAATTCTTCTCAAAGTACACAACAACCTCAACAACAAAATTATAACCAACAAGCAAACTACCATCATAATAACGGCTATAAATACAAGAAAAAAGAAAGTTGGCTTGGGGAATTATTTGACTTTTAAGCCCAAAGGCTTAAAAGTTTTTATATTTTTACTTTAATTAAAGCATTTTCTGCCATTTTTGGCACCCATAAATACTCACCATCAAAAAACATATCTGCAGGACCTTTTATAGAAGCCAAATCAAGTTTTATTTCTTTATTATCTTTTAGAGTATAAATATATCCTTGAAGATTTTTACCCCAACTTGACACTAAAAGATTTTTATTTTTATCATACACAATGCCATCAAATTGTTCTATTTTTTTGCTTAATTCTTGAATTTTCTTTGAATTTAAATCAATACTAATGATTTTCCCACCCGCTTTATCACTTGGATCATAACCTGCTACAAATAAAGTATTTTTATCTATCAACAATCCATTTGGGCCACCATATTTTGAATCTAAATGGATAAAGTTTTCATATTTTTTATCCTTTAAAAATACTTTGTGGATGTATCCTGTACCTGTGTCACTAACTAATAATGTGTCATTATTTAACACAGCAATATCATTTAAAAATACCGCATTTTTTATAGGAAGTTTGAAAATTTCTTTTTTATTTTTTATATCAAAACCATATAAAATATCAATATCAACCACATATAAAACATCACCTATTTTAGACATACCTTTTGGAGCATTAAGACCTTTTATAAATTCTAATTCCAAAATTTTTCCATCTTTATCTAATTTTGAAATAAAACCATCATTGTCTTTATTTAATGGAGTTAGCTCTTTTCCTACATTAGATACATAAACTGCATTTTTATCTACATATACACTTTCAGGATGTGCAAAACCTTTAAATTCTTGAACCTCTAAAGCATTTGCACTGCAAAATGCAAATAAGGCCAAAGTTAAAATACTTTTTTTCATAATTGTTACCTTTCTTAAATTTTATTAACAAATTCTAATAAAAAACCAAAATAAAATCTATCATTTTTAAGATAAAAAATATAAGTTTTTTGACTTTTGTTCTTGTTTTGGGGTAATGCCATATCTTTTTTTATATCTTGCTATAAACCAAGCAGGAGAATTAAATCCAAGTTCATAACAAATTTGAGTGATATTTTTCGTAGAAAATTCAAGTAAAAATTTAGCTCTTTCAAAACGCTTATTATCAAGCCATTCTTTAGGAGTAATACCAAAACTTTGTTTAAAATTACGACTAAAACTTGCTATATCCATTTTACTAAATTTGGCCATAGAAGCTACACTTTCAAAGTCATTTTGACAATATGCAAACATCTTATAAAGCTCTAATTTAAAACCACTTAAAATGGCTTTTAAAAAAGCTAAAAACTCTGCATTATCTTCACTATATAATAAAGACAAAAATAATTCTTCAAATTTTAATCTAAGCAGATATTCATTTTTCTCATTAAATTCATTTATACAAGGTAAGAAAGACTCGAAAATACCTTTAGTTATCAGATTAGTTTTTAAACTAAATAAACTTTTAGCATATTTTGGAGAATCTAATTTACAAATTAATTCTTGATATTTAAAAATAAGTTCTATTAAAATACTTTCCTTAAAACACAAAATAATAGATTCATATATATTTTCATCATTTAAATAATCTCTAATGGAAAAAGAATTTTTTGTAAAAAACACAAGCTCATCTTTTTTTACATTAAACTGATTATCCATAGTATAAATACTTTTAGAACCTTTTAAAATAAATACTAAAGCATAATCTTTAAATACAACTTCTTGATTTTTATCATTTGAAAAATCTTTTTGATACCAACATAAAGAAAAAAAAGTATTTTTCAAAACATTTTGACTGATTTTTTCAAGATCTTTTGGAAAAATTAACATATATACCTTTTTATAAGTTTTTTGATTATGTATATAATACAATAAAAAATATTTTTTATTAAGAATTTATGTTACAATATAATTAATTTCAATTAAAAAAGGAGAAAAAAATGAAAAAAATCATTCTAGGTTCTTTACTAGCATCAAGCTTTTTATTTGGAGCAAATTTAGAAAATTTTAATCCAAAAGCACAAAAAGATCATTTAGTTATCAAAATGGAAATTCTTGATAAAAAAGCTAATAAAGATGCAGGCGAAGTTGTAGCAGTACAAACTCCTTATGGGGTAGCATTTTATCCAAATCTTAAAGGTTTAGAAAGTGGAATTCATGGCTTTCATGTTCATGCAAATGCTGATTGTGGAGCAACTGATAAAGGTTTAGGTATGAAAGCAGGTGGACACTGGGATCCTGAAAAAACAGATGCTCACTCAAGCCCATGGGATGATAAAGGTCACAAAGGGGATTTACCACCACTTTATGTAGAAAAAGATGGTAAAGCAACTAACCCTGTATTAGCACCAAAAATCAAAACTCTTGATGAGCTTAAAAATCATGCTCTAATGATACATTTTGGAGGAGACAATCACAGCGATCATCCTGCAGCACTTGGCGGCGGCGGTGCTAGAATGGCATGTGGTGTTATAAAATAAAAATCTAAAGGCTTTTTAGCCTTTAGTGTTATTTAAAAAGCTTAGTAAAATCAAAATCGCCCATAAAATCATGGCTTGATCCGCCAAAACTTTGACTAGGACTATAAGTAGCAATAGCCACTGCAAGCTCACTAAGCATAGAAGCTATTTCTTCTCTTTTATCGACTATATAAGCTTTCATACCTTCATAATCACTAGTTTCTAAAATTTTTAAAGGATTATAAATTTCAAAAGCAAATGCCTTTGAACCAACATTTACATTATAATTATTATCAAATAAAGCATTACCTAAAAATGAGCAATTATCTACTATTTTCAAACTTTCACTAGCAATTAAAACTTTATCTTGCACATCTTCATAGTTTTTATCTTCTAGAAGTTTTGAAATTTTTTTCAATGAAGAATCTAAAATTTGCAAAGCACCTATAAAGTCATTAGCATCAGTAATATCTTCACTAAATTTTTGCGTTTGATGTTTTAAATTCGCACCATCTATACTTGAACCTACTTGTCCTAAATGTTTTTGTAAGATTTCTAATTCATCTCTCATAATACACCTTCCTTGTTATTGCTATAACAAGAAAAGCATTTTTTATTCCAAATTTTGATCTATCCAAACTCTAAAATCTTTAGCAAAAAGCAAAAAAACCTCATCATAGTTTTGGATTAAAATTTGAGGATTATTATCATTTAATTCTTTTTCATAGTAAAAGTACTTACTCGCTATAAGTTTTTTAGTGTTTATTTGCACTAAATTTAAATTAATACCAAACTTTATTTTAGAATGCAACTCATCACTAAAATCTTGCTCTAAAATATCCACTTTACTTTCTAAAACATAATCAGCACTAGCTAGACTATCTTGATTTAAAACTGCTTTAAATACCCCTAAATCTTGCAAATGAAATTCCAAAAAAGATTTTATCATTAAAGCAGGATTTTCTTTCCAAAAATGATAAGCATAGGTATTGATAGTATAATCTTTTTTATAAAAAATTTCATTAGTATAAGCTAAGCCTTTAGGTAAGGAAACTATAATAGTTGCATTTTTTTTATTTTGACTTTGCTCTAGCTTTTCTAAATTAATACTAAAATATTTATTTGCAGGTAAAGTTTGACTTGGATTAATCAAAGAGCAAGCGCTAAAAAAAATAGCTATTAAACTAATATATAAACATCTCATTTTATTCTCCTGGAGCATATTGAGTAGCCTTATCTTTATAAATTATATCTGAAGGATTTTGCTTTAAAATATTTAATAATTGCGTAAAATCTAAAAACAAAACTCTTAAAATATCCAAATTTTCATTTAAGAGCATTCTACTTTTATTAAGCTCATTAAGTTGGCCATTAGCATTGTTTAAAAAATTTGAAAATTCATCTGCACTTTTGCCAAGTTTAGAGCTTGTTTTATTTAAATTTGCTAAGAATGCTGGTACATTAGCATTTAAATGTGCAGAAAATTCTGATGAATTTTGCAAAATTTGCTCTATGTTTTTTAAATTTTTATCACTTAAGAGTTTTTCTAATTTTATTTTTGAACTTGTGATTAGTTCTAATAAATTTGAAGTTTGCTTATCTATGCTTGCAAAAAAACTTTCTTTTGATTTTATAATAGGATAAACATCATCACCTGCTCTCAAAACACTAGCTTCCTCACTACCTCCTGCAAGCTGAATAAATTTAAATCCTGTTATGCCTTGAATTTGCAAACTTGCATAAGTATCTGTTTTAACAACCAAACTAGAATCAAGCTTAACTAAAATTTTTACTCTTAGTTGCTTACTTGAGCTATCTATGCTGATATTTTCAACACTTCCAACATCTACTCCTAAAAATTTAACTGGAGCTTTTACACTAAGTCCTGCAACTGATTCTTCCATATAAATTTCATAATATTTGAATGATTTTTCATCTTTTAAATTTCCATACCACACTATAAAAAACAAACTGATAAAAAATAACACACAAACAAAAATTCCAATCAAAATATAATTTGCTTTGTTTTCCATTATTGCATAAACCTCTCATAAAGTCTTGGATTTTGCTCTTGCAAAGCCTCGACATTTCCCAAAAAACCAACTTTTTTTTCTTCTATAATCAAAAAGCGGTTTAAAACATTTTTCATACTCTCTTTATCATGAGTAATTAAGACTACACATAATTTAAAGCTTTGTTTTAAACTCAAAAGCAACTCATCAAATTCTCTTGAGCTATAAGGATCAAGCCCTGAAGTTGGCTCATCTAAAAAAAGTAATTTAGAATCAAGTGCCAAAGCTCTAGCTATGGCCACTCTTTTTTTCATACCCCCACTTAACTCACTTGGATAAAGCTTAGCCACGCTCTCATCAAGCCCTACCATTTTAAGCTTCATCATAGCTATTTCTTTAATGTCGTTTTTGTTAAGTTTTGTGTATTCAACCAAAGGTATGCTAATGTTTTCAAGTATATTAAAAAAGCTAAATAATGCTCCATATTGAAAAACAACGCCCCATTGTTTTTGCAAAAACAAAGCATCTTCATCGCTTATATTTTTTAATTTCTTGCCTAGAATTTCATACTCTCCCTTATCAAAATGCTCAAGCATTAACATTTGTCTTAAAAGCACAGATTTACCACTACCACTACCACCTAAAATGCCAAAAATTTCATTATCTTGCACTTCAAAGCTAATATCTTCATGCACACATTTACTTCCAAAATAAGTGCTGATATTTTTAGCCTTTATAATCAAAATCCAGCCTTTGTCAAAAATACAGAGAAAATCGCATCAAAAGCTATTACCCAAAAAATAGCATTTACCACACTTTTTGTCGTATAAACACCTATGCTTTCGGTAGTTTTTTGCACAAAAAATCCTCTAAAACAAGCAATAGAAGCAATCAAAAATCCAAAAATAGGTGCTTTTATAAGTCCTATGATAATATGTTTTAGCTCCACTGCTTCTTTAAAACGACTCATAAACTCACTCGCACTAATTTCTAAACTAAACCAAGCAACTACAATTCCACCTATAATACTTAAAATATCAGCTACTATTACTACCAAAGGCATAGCAAGTGCTAAAGCTAAAACTCTAGGCAAAATGATAAATTCACTTTCTTTAAAACCCATAGTTTTCATCGCATCAATTTCATCGGTAAGTTTCATTACTCCAATTTGAGCTGTATAAGAACTTGCACTCCTGCCTGCAATAACAATAGCACTAATTAATGGTGCAAGCTCTCTAGTGGCAGAAATTCCCATTAAATCGACAATATAAATATTAGCTCCAAATTGTGCAAGTTGATACGCAGCTTGATAAGCAAGCACTACACCCACAAGCAATGAAGTTAGCATAATAATAGGTAAAGCATTAATAGCGCTATTTTCTACATGATATAAAAATGCCTTAAAGCGAAGTTTTTTAGGGTTTAAAAGTGTTTTAAAACAAGTATAAATAATAAGTCCTATGAAATTTAAAAACTGCACTAAAATTGTAAAAGAATTTGCAACTTTCTTTCCTAAATTTTCAAAAAAATCTTTGATTGTTTTTTTATCTTCATAAGAATCACAAAAGCTTTTGTAGTGTTTTTGACAAAGTTCAAAAAGCTTAGCATGCTCGCTTTTAAGATTTATCCTACTAAGCTCAAAACCTTTTTGCTTAAATTCATTTTCTAAAGCTAGAAAATACCTAATCCCAGCAGTATCTATAAAATCTAAATTTGCAAAATCAAAAATAATATTTTTTTGAGTAGGAAAATCTAATTTTTCCAATTTTCCTACGCTTGTTTTATCCCATATACCAAAGACGCTAAAAATGCATTCTTGATTTTTAACATCTTTGATTATTTTATTTTTCATTACATAGACTTAAAATATATGAGCTTAATTTCTCCTCACTAAATCCAAAATGCTCAAATACATCTTTATCTTTACCACTCTCACCAAAACTTTCTATACCATAAAGCTCATCACAAATTCTATAAAGCTCGTTTGAATTTGCAGCTTCAACACCTATAACCTTACCTTGTAAAATTCTTTCTTTATAAGATTTTTCTTGAGCGATGAATAACTCATAACAAGGCATAGAAACCACATTAGTAATCACACCTTTTTCTTTTAAAATCTTAGCTGTTTTTACACATAATGACACTTCACTACCACTTGCTAAAAGTGTAAATTGTGCATTTGCGTTTTCTTCTAATAAATAAGCCCCATTTTCAACATCTCCAAAAACAGGCTCGCTTAAAGCACTTAATTTTTGACGCGATAAAACAAAAACACTTGGCATATTAGTTTTAAGTGCAATCTGCCATGCTTTTACATTTTCAACCCCATCAGCTACTCTAAATGTCAATGAATTTGGCATAGCTCTAAAAGTGCTAAGCTGCTCTATAGGTTGGTGTGTTGGTCCATCTTCACCCACACCTATACTATCGTGAGTAAAGATGAAAAAGTGTTTAGCCCTCATCAAAGCTGCTATTCTTGCAGCAGGTTTTAAATACTCACTAAATATAAAAAAGGTAGCACAATAAGGCAAAAACAAACCATATCTTGCAAAAGCATTTGATATAGCAGCCATTGCATGCTCTCTTATACCATAGTGGATATTTTTTCCATTTGGAAAATCGCCCATATCTTTGAGTTCAGTTTTATTTGATGGACCTAAATCTGCACTACCACCTAAAAATCCCGGTAAGGCTTTAGCAATAGCATTTAAAATCACACCATTGCTATCTCTAGTAGCTAAATCTTGTCCTTTAAAATCAGGAAATTGTATTTTTGAAAAATCAGGCTCTAAAAGCTCTTTTAGCAATGCTTGCTTCTCTGCATTTAAATTTTGCACTTTTTGATTCCATTTAGCTTGTGCTAAATCCCCAAGTTCTATTGCCCCGCTAAAGCGAATTTTAACTTCTTCTGGGATTTCAAAAGTTTTTTGTGGATCAAAACCTAAAGCCTCTTTTGCCTTTTTTATAAGCTCTTCGCCCAAAGGTGCTCCGTGAGAATGATGACTTCCCTCAAGATCTAAAGCTCCTTTAGCTATAGTAGTATGAGCGATAATCAAACAAGGCTTTTTGCTTTCTTTAGCAGTTTTTAATGCTAAATCAATTTGCTCAAAATCATGCCCATCTATCTCAAGTACTTCAAAATTTTGCGCTCTAAAACGCTCTTTTACATTTTCATTAAAAGCAATGGCCACATCACCTTCAATTGAAATATTATTGCTATCATAAATGATGATTAAATTATCAAGGTTATGCACACCTGCTAAAGAACAAGCCTCATAAGAAATTCCTTCTTGTAAATCTCCATCACCGCATAAACAATATACTTTATGATTGATAATATCCTCACCCAAAAGCAAACTTGCTTTTTTAGCTGCCATAGCAAAACCAACCGCATTTGCAATGCCTTGTCCTAAAGGTCCTGTGGCGATTTCAACACCTGGAGTGAAAATTTCAGGATGACCTGGGGTTTTAGAGTGTAATTGACGGAAATTTTTTAAATCTTCTAAACTTACATCATAACCGCTCAAATGTAAAAAGCTATAAAGCAAAGCACTAGCATGACCACCTGAAAAGACTAATCTATCGCGGTTTAACCATGTAGGATCTTTTGGATTATGCACTAAATGAGCACTTAAAACACTTATAATATCTGCTAAACCCATTGGAGCACCTGGGTGGCCTGAATTTGCTTTTTGCACCATATCCGCACATAAAAATCTTATAGTGTTGGCTTGTTTTTGTAACATTGTTTAACCTTTTAAATATTTATCAATCAAAATTTGAAGCTCATTAGCAAGCTTAGAGTCTAAATTTTTCATTTTTTCTTCACATAAAGCAATTTTATCATCTTTTGCCTTTTTAGCACCTTCTAAACCTAAAAGTTTAACAAAAGAATTTTTATGCAAATCATTATGAGTTGGCTTTCCTGCTTCTTGAGTATCTAAAGTCGCATCGATAATGTCATCTTTAATTTGAAAAACTAATCCTATCAAAAGTCCTATTTCATAAATTTGCTCGCATTCTTTTTCATCTAACTCACAAATTTCACAACCCATTTTTAAAGCCGCTGCAATCAATCTTGCAGTTTTATGAATGTGCAAAAACTCAACTTGCTCTAAATTTAAAGGCATATCTTCAAAATAACAATCAATAGCTTGCCCGATAATCATACCGCCAAGCCCTGCATTAAATGCTAAAGTTTCTATGAGTTTCAATCTAACATTTTCTTTTAAATTAAGCTTAGACAGAAGTAAAAAAGCTTGAGTATTTAAAGCATCGCCCACTAAAATAGCCGTAGTTTCATCATATTTTTTGTGTAAAGTTTGCTTTCCTCTACGCAAAGAAGCATCATCCATAGCGGGCAAATCATCATGTATTAAAGAGTAAGTGTGGATAAATTCCAAAGCCAAAGCTGCATTTAAAGCCTTTTCAAACAAAGCAGGATTTTTAGCATTAACTATACCCAAAAGCAGTTGGGCTCTAAAATGCTTCCCACCAGCTTCTAACATCCATTTTAATGCTTCATTAAAAAATGGATGAAAACTTTGAGTTTTAGGAAAATTTTGCTCTAAATGCTGTTTGAATTTTTCTAAAATCACTTATTTAGCCTTATAAAAAAGTCAAAGTATCCTTTATTAAAATGCTCAAAGTCATTATTTTTCGCTGAAGGGATATTGCTTGCTTGTCTTGAGACTAGAATATCAAAAGTATTAGCTTGAGCTAAAACAGCTTGAAGTTCATTAAAATTGTTGATTTTTTGATTATTAATTCTTAAAATTTTATCCCCTTTTAAAAATCCAGCCATTTGTGCTTTAGAATTTGGAGTAACTTCTGTAACATTCATTTTCATATCTACGCGCAATCCTAGATTACTATAAAAAGAACTTGGCTTAGCTTGAACCACTTTTTTAGGCTTAGCAAATGCACCCAAGTCTTTATCAAAAACCATAGTGGAGATATTAACATCTTTATTATCTCTTAATACATTAAAGTATAAAGTTGCACCGCGATCAGCAAATAAAATTTTTTCATTTAGTTTTCTTAAATCATCATAAGCTTGTCCATCAACACTCACAAGCTCATCATTAAGTAAAAATTGTCCATTTTTACGCACATTTTTAACATAAATTTTGCCATCACGCATATCAAAATCCACACCTATATCACCCCAATAAGCATCAGGATATTTTGCAAAGTGTTTTAAATAACGATTACCTATAAGTTTGCCATCTTCTAAACTTATACCAAGCATTTTACAACACGGCGAGTTAAGTTCTCCGATTTTAGAAGCAAAGTCAAGTTGATCACGCTCTGTCAAACTTTGCCCAAAATACTTCAAATGTCCTATATAGCTTTTATTGCTATCTAAAATTCCCACCCAACTATTGCGTGTTAAATCTTCTTCATTTCCCATAGGTGCAGGAATTAAACTAAAATCTGTTTTTACTAAATACAAATTTAAAAAGGGATCATATTTAGTATAGCTGTTTAATTTCGCGTTTTTAGTTTTAACTACTGCTAAAGTATTTTCATTTAAAGCAAAGGCAGGTAAGCCCTCATAAATCAACATACTAGCTTTATTTTTTTCATAACAACCCAAAAAATCATTAAAAGTCGGTCTTGGCACAGCAAAAAGTGTGCAAACTACACCCAAAATACAAAGTAAAATTCTCATAGCATTCCCATTCCGCTAAATAAATTACTAGCCATTGATTTTTTATTTTGTTCTACCATTTTCATCACATCATTAATCGCTGCTATTAATAAAATTTGCATAGACTCTTTATCTTCTAACAAAGAATCATCAATGTTTATATCGATGATTTCACCTTTTCCATTAGCACTAACTTTTACTAAACCACCACCGCTTTTTGCACTAAATTCTTTTTTTAAAGCTTCTTGCTCTAATTCATTTGCTTTTTCTTGAGCCTTAGTTAAAAGCTCGCCCATTTTAGAAAAATCCATATTTTCAAACATTTATTTTCCTTCTTTTAATATCTCTAATACTACTTCTTTATCATTAAAAGGATATTTTACACCCTTGATTTCTTGATAAGTCTCATCGCCCTTACCCAAAATCACTACAAAATCATCTTTTGTTTTAAGCTCTAATGCTTTTTTGATCGCTTCTTTTCTATCACATTCTACAAAAATACTCTCATCTTTTTCTATACCATTTAAAATATCATTAATTATATCCATTGGCTCTTCTGAACGCGGATTATCACTTGTGATGATGAGTTTTTTAGCATAGTGTTTGGCAACTTTAGCCATTAACGGACGCTTAGTTTTATCTCTATCTCCCCCTGCTCCAAAAACTACAATCAAATCACGATATTTTAAAGCATCTAAAACTTTTTCTATGCCATCGGGCGTATGAGCAAAATCTACAATCACATCTTTTGCAACCACTTGCATTCTACCCTCAATGCCACCAAAATTACTAATAGCCTTTTCAAGCTCTTTTAAATTTGGCTTAACAAGTTCATTTACACAAGCACTTGTAGCCAAAAGATTATAAAGATTAAAAAGCCCCACCAAAGAAGAATCAATCATAAAAGTTTCTTTACCAAAATTTACCACAGCTTCAATGCCATTTTTTAAAGCATAAGCTTTAATGTGGTAATAACTTGGATTTTCCACTCCATAAGTAAAAGCACCTTTGACATTAAAATTTATAGCTTTTGCATCTTTGTTGATAAATTTCATACACTCATCGGTAAAAAAACTTTCTTTTGCCGCTTGGTAGTTTTGAAAATCCCCATGAAAATCTAAATGATCTTGAGTGATATTAGTAAAAATTTTAGCCTTAAACTCAAGCCCTTCAATGCGATTTTGCACCAAAGCATGCGAGCTTACTTCCATAATCAAAAATTCACATTTTTCCTTACTTGCTAAAGATAAAAGCTCTAAGGTTTGTAAAATAGGAGCAGTAGTTAAGCCTTTTGGAGTGATATTTTTATCATTTATAAAACTACCCCTAGTTCCCATTAAAGCACATTTATAACCTAAATCAAGCAAGATAGAGTAAATAGCCCCCGCAGTAGTTGTCTTGCCATTTGTGCCTGTAATGCCTATGATTTTAATATTTTCATCTATATTTAAAAGCTTCTTGCATTCGCCAATGCCAATAACTTTTGCTTGTTTTTCTAAAGCTTGATGAAGAAATTTTTCATTTTGAGTAGTTTTTAAGAAAAAACAATCTTTTTCGCATTCATTAGAATTATCACAAATGAAAGTATTTTCAATCTTTACTATCATAATTTAATTCCTTGATTTTCTCACTAAGCTTAATAAATCTATAATTAGAATAAAAATGCGCTGAAACATCTTCCATATAAGCTACGAGCATATCTTTATAACCATGTTCTAAAAGCTTTTCTAAAAAATCCACAAAATCTTCTTTATCATTAATAATAAGTTTATTAGATATTATAACATTTTCTAAGGCTTGTTTAAACCCAACTTTTGCTTCGCTAAGTAAAAAATCTTGATAACTCAAGCCCTCAAAATCTTCGCTATCTTCTTCAAACTGCACACTTTGGCTAAGATTAATGAGTTTTTCTAAGTCTTTATCTACTTTAGTATTTTTATAATTTTGCATAAAAAATTCAAAAAAAACAAAAGCTTCTTCAGGGCTTCTTAAAGCCAAATCACAAATATTAATAAAAGTTAAAAGTCTCTTATTTTTACGCTTTTCATAAGCAAGAGAAAAATACATCTTAGCATTTTTAAAATCTTTTTTGTAAAAACATTCTATGGCTATTTTTTTATAATTTTGCAAATTCGCTTTCCCCACCTGCTAAATTTACTATAGTAATATCTGGATGTATATCGATTTTAAGTTGTTTTTCCAAGCCATATTTCAAAGTCGTCCCACTAGCTGGGCAGCCATGACAAGCTCCGGTTAGCTTCACATAAACTACACCATTTTTCACACCCAAAAAATCAAGCCCTCCGCCATCATTTTCTAAAATATGCATAGTTTTAGCTAGACTGGCTTTTACAGGTTCGATTAATTCCTCATCACTAAAAGGCATATTCATAATTTTTCCTTGATTATTTTTAGTTTAATTTTATCTTATTTGCCTTTAAAAAATGTAAATTATTGTTTATTTTAGACTTTTTGCTATACAATGGTAAAAAGACTTTAGGAAATTTTATGCAAAAACACACCCAAATAAAAGGTTTTGAAAAACTCAAACTCATTATCATACTAGGCTTTTTATCTGCCATAGCACCACTTTCAACTGATATGTATTTACCTGCTTTAAATGAAGTAGAAAAAAGCTTTCAAACAAATTCTTTTTACACTCAACTTTCTCTTGCAAGTTTTTTCATCGCCTTTTCTTTAGGTCAGCTTTTATATGGACCATTAAGTGATGTATATGGCAGAAAAAAACCTTTATATATAGGACTTTTTATTTTTATTTCTTCAAGTATTGCTTGTGTTTTAGTTGATTCCATTCATGCTTTTATAGCTTTGCGTTTTTTTGAAGCTTTAGGAGGTTGCGTGGGTGTAGTCGTAGCAAGAGCTATAGTAAATGATGTTTTTGAGCTTAAAGAAGCAGCAGGAGTTTATGCTTTAATGATGGTCTTTACTTCTTTAGCGCCTATGCTTTCTCCTACTTTTGGTGGAATTTTACTTGAATTTTTTTCTTGGCGTAGTATATTTTTGACATTGTTTATCTTAGGCTTTATTTTATTTTTACTTGTTATTTTTGTTCTAAAAGAAAGTAATCACAACACCAAAGGAAAAAAATTCAATCACAAAGAGGTTACAAAAAGTTACAAAAAAGTTTTAAAAGATCGCCGTTTTGTAGTATATTTGCTTTGTGGAAATTTAATATTTGCAGGTTTTTTTGCTTATTTAACCGGCTCATCTTTTGTTTTTACACGCGTTTTTGAATTAAGCGAGCAACAATACGCAGCCCTTTTTGGAGCTCATGCTCTAAGCTTTGTTATATGTGCAAATATCAATGCAAGATTAGTCCTTAGATTTTCTCCTTATTATATACTCCCTAGAGCGCTTATGGTGATTACTTTTTTAACTTTTTTACTCATTTTGGGTGCAACTTTTGAGCTAGGTTTTTGGGCTTTTGAAATTCCTTTGTGTTTTATCATAGCAAGTTTGGGTTTTATCCTGCCAAATACCACAACCTTAGCCATGGCAAGATCAAAACAAAATGCAGGCAGTGCTTCAGCACTCTTAGGTGCAGCACAATTTGCTATGGCGGGAGTAATGGCATTTTTAGTAAGTCTTTTAAATGCTAATACACCTATATTTTTATCACTTATTTTAGGAACTTGCACATTTTTATCTTTGATTTCTTATCTAAGTTTGATTAATAAAAGAAAGTTAAATAAAATCAAAAAGAAGTTAAGCGTGATTTCTCACGCTTAATTAAGCAATATTTTTGAAAAGATTCACTGACTATATCGAACCTTTTTCAAAAAACTTTATATTTATTTTCAAAACACTTATAAACAATTTATGTTAAAATTTCTCATCAATCAATAAAATAAAGGCTTTATTAATGAAAAAAATAGCTACTATTTTTGCAGGTGTTAATGGATGTGGAAAAACTACCTTATATTATAATGAACTTGAAAAAAACAAAGACTTTGGACTTAGAATCAACATCGATGAAATCGTAAGTAGCTTTGGTGATTGGAAAAATAGAGAAGATCAATTTAGAGCTTCAAGGATAGCCATTAAAATGCGTGAAAACTATATTAAAAAAGCTTATGATTTTAACCAAGAAACCACACTTTGTGGCACTAGCATTTTATCTTTATTCAAAAAGCTACAAAAAAATTCTTACACTATAAATCTTTACTACATCGGACTAGACTCTCCAAACACAGCAAAACAAAGAGTTAAAATTCGCGTAGCTAAAGGCGGGCATGATATAAAAGAAGAACTTATAGAAAAAAGATACTACGAGTCTTTACAAAATTTTAACACCGTTGCCAAATTCTGTAATCGCATTACTATTTTTGACAATACTCAAAATTATAAAAAACTCTTAGAATTTAAAAACAACAAGCTAGAAGTATTTGAAACTACCAAATGGCTAGAACCATTAATGATAAATTTTAAAAATCCAAGTTTATAAATTTTTATTTTAACTTGTCGATATGCAAATCATGCTACTCACTCCTTAAGGCAAGAAAGAAGTGAGTTAGCAATAGATTGAAGGCTTCAAGGCTATCAAGTATTACAAGGCTACCTCGATAACCTTGTAAAGCTTGATCCCAAGGTTTTAAAACCTTGGGTTAAGATTATTGTTTTAATTGAAGCAAAGTATTTAAAAGCTGATCACTTGTGGTAATCGTTTTTGAGTTTGCTTGATAACCCCTTTGGATTACGATAAGCTCTGTTAATGCACGACTTAAATCCACATTCGACATTTCTATGGCTGAACCTTTTAAGCCCCCTCTACCACCTTCGCCTGCATGGCCTATAGTAGCTGTTCCTGAGTTTGCTGTCGCTTTATAAAGGTTATTACCCATTTCTTCAAGACCCATATTATTTGGGAAAGTAGCTAGAGCAACCTTAGCTAGAGCTAGAGTTTTACCATTTGTAAATTCTCCATAGATATAACCATTCTCATCAGTTCTTAATGCATCTGGCTTTAGATTACCCCCTGTGTAACCATCTGTTTCTTGTTTAGTAGTAGATGAGTCTTTATCATAGCTTGTTAAACCATCAAAACCACCTGTTGTTCCAAAGTCAAGTTTTATAACTTGATCAGGTTTTGAGCCGTTGTTTCCGGTAAAATTTAATACATTTGGTGTATAGCTTTGTAGTGAGCCATCATTACCAAATCTTAAATTTCCTACTACTATATTTCCCGGAGCACCATCACCACTAAAATTAATCTCTGCAGGTTCAGGCACTGAAATGATGATAGACCATTCAGCCCCACCATCTGCTGTTTTAGTTTGTTTAGTAAATTGCACGGTTAGCTCATGTCTAGTTCCTAATGAGTCAAAGATTTCTATACTAGCAGTATGAGCTGAAAGATACATGTCTTGAGAATATTTTTCATTATTACCTGCGTTGAAATTTCCATCTAAGGCACTAAACATCGCTGTGAATTTATCATTAGTAGCGATTTTATTTACCTCATCTGAAAAACCTGTAACTTTAAAAGTCATGTCTTTCCCGCCTGTAGGATTTGTTATTTTAAATCTACCATCACTTTCAACTACTACTTCTACTAAAGGGTTTGCATCTTGACCTATTTGCCCATTAGTATTTGCATTTTCCAAAGAACCATCGCCATCATAATCTACACCCCATCTGGCATCTCTTTGTAAAAGCTCTCTCAAATCTTCAGTGGTATGGAAAACTCTTCTACCATTCATAGTAGGCATATTAGCATTATTCGGTGGTTGAGCAGCAGGATTGGGATTTTCTCCTATATCTACATTATTTTTACTATAAATATATTCATGAGCTGTCACCACTTGAACATTTGTTTTAACAGCTCCATCTTCTTCTGTCCCAAGCCAAGCTCTTCTATTTGCATCTTCACCTTCAGCAGTAATAATTTGATTCAAATCACCAGCAGCAGTATTTACGGTCACCATAGAACCAGCTGTGTTACCTTCATTTATAGTAATATTTAAATTTTTAGATTTTGCCGTAGTTCCTGTGCTATTATCATTAGTAAAAGTGATTTTGCCATCTACTACCGAAGCTACTACACCAGTTTCAGCTGTCTTAGCATTGATAGCATTTAAAAATACATCTCTACCCATACCTTCAGCGGTAATATTTACACCATTTATAGTTATGTCTAATTTAGCATTATGAACTGTTTCTCCATCTTTTAAACCCCAAAAAGTATAATTTCCATTTTGCAATTGAGTCCTATCTGTTGGCATATCCGTAATAGCAACATTTGAAGTATGCTTCGCATCTGCATAACTTACCCATATACCTTGTCCATCTCTTAGGTTTAAGCCCTCGCCTTGAGCATTAAATACCACGCCCATATCTACACCTTTTTCGGTTACTTGGGCTCCACTTTTAGAAGTAGTATAAAACTCGGTATGGCCAGTATCATTCTCATCTATCGTCGTTCCTGTATCTTTTCTACCACCATGTAAAGAATCTAGTGCATAGATAGGACGCTTAGCAGAAGCATTCATACCTAAAGTATTACCACTATCTAAATTTGCTGTAAGGCTTACTGAAGTACTTGCTCTAGCAGGCATACTCATACCAGGTGGGATAACTATATCTTGCACTGAAGTTGAAGAGTCAATTTGACCTGTTTCTTGATTATAATTCCAGCCTTGAACCGTGTAGCCGTTATTATCTACGAAATTTCCTACTGCGTCTGTTTTAAAGTCCCCTGCACGGGTAAAAAACTGCGTAGTGCCACCATCATTTGAAACGATGAAAAATCCATCACCATTGATAGCCATATCGGTGTTTTTATCTGTAGTTTGGATATTACCTTGAGAGTGAATTCTAGTAGTAGAATTTACACCTGCACCAAGTCCAACTTGCATAGGGTTTTTACCACCTAGGTTGCCATCTGGAGCTGTAGCTATCTTAGAAGTTTGACTCATAAGCGTTGAGAAATCCGCACGAGAATATTTAAAACCAAATGTATTAACATTGGCTATGTTATTACCTTCTACATCCATTGCGTATTGGTGTGCTTGGAGTCCTGAAACCCCAGCCCAAAGAGATCTCATCATAATTAAATCCTTTAAAAAATATTGCTTTGTGATTACTTCACAATCTACTATTGCTTAGCCAAGACAAAGCAATAAGTGTTCCAAAAATGTAAATAAAATGAAATTAAAAAGTAGAAAATAAATCAAAAATTAGATTTTAATGTGTAAAGTTTTTTTAAAATTACTCGATATAGTCAGTGAATCTTTTCAAAAATATTGCTTAATTAAGCGTGAGAAATCACGCTTAACTTTTATTTCTTTCTTTTAATTTAGCAATCACATCATTTAAACTCAAATCCGCATCAGCTAATAACACTTCTAAATGATAAAGTAAATCAGCAGCTTCATTTATCAACTCATCTTTATCTTTAATAGTAGCAGCCAAAGCGGTTTCAACGCCTTCTTCACCTACTTTTTGTGCTATGCGTTTAGTGCCTTTTGAAAAAAGTTCAGCCGTGTAAGAAGAGCTTGCACAAGTGTTTTTGCGTGAGTTGATAAGTCTTTCAAGACGCGATAAAAATACAAAATCAGCTTTTTTAGAAAGCGTTTCAAAACAAGAAGTATCGCCTGTATGACAAGTAGCGCCTTGAGCTTTTACAAGGATTAAAATACAATCTCTATCACAATCAAGTCCCATATCTATGATATGCAAGAAATTCCCGCTTTGCTCACCTTTCATCCACAAACGCTCTTTAGTGCGTGAGTAAAATACAACCTTTTGGTGCTTAAAACTCTCTCTTAGAGCTTGTTCATTCATAAAACCTTGCATTAAAACTTCACAAGAATGATAATCTTGGATTATCACGGGGATAAGGTTATTTACCTTTTGCCAATTTATGCTTTTTATAAATTCTTCTTCATTTATACCCATAGTTTTTCCTTTTAAATACGAATTTGTATACCTTGATCTTTTAAAAATAGTTTTAATTCTTTAATATCTATAAGTTTTTTATGAAACACTGAAGCTGCTAAAGCTCCATCAACACCAAGTTTAAAAGCGTCCAAAAAATGCTCTTTAGTTCCTGCGCCACCGCTTGCCACTAAAGGCACAGGACAAATTTGTCTAACTTTAGCAAGTTGATCTAGATCATAACCCTTTCTCATGCCATCTTGATTCATCATATTTAGCACGATTTCGCCAGCTCCTAGCTCGCATACTTGCTTTACCCACTCTAGTGTTTTTTTACCACTATGATGAGATTTGCTCTCATCTCCGGTATATTTATATACTAAAAGCTCGTTGTTTTCATCTTTAAAAGTATCTATGCCTACGACTACGCATTGAACTCCAAAGCTTTTTGCAAGGCGTGAGATTAAATCAGGATCATTTAAAGCAGGGGAATTAATAGAAATTTTATCAGCACCATTTGCTAAAAGTTCTTTTGCGTCATCTTCGCTTTTTATACCTCCTGCAACGCAAAATGGTATAGAGATATTTTGTGCTACTTTGCTTACCCAAGCTCTATTGATACGCTCATTCTTGGCTGAAGCTGTAATATCATAAAATACAAGCTCATCAATGCCATTTTGTGAGTAAAATTTAGCAAGTTCTATAACATCTCCCATATCTTCATGATTTTTAAACTGCACCCCTTTAACTACTCTACCATCTTTTACATCTAAACATGCAATTATGCGTTTTGTAAGCATTTATTTCTCCAAAATACACTTTTCTTTAAGATATTTTTGCATTTGATCATCATTCTTAACCTCATCAAATTTTGCATGAATTTTTACCTCTACCCCAACTTTTATTTGTTTATTAATATCATCAATAAAATCTTTGAAATTTTCATTTTTTTCTACAAGCATATCTATGGTTTGTATATCTAGTTCTTTTTCTTTTGCATTAAGAAGAATTTTTGAATTTAAAATATCTTCACTATCAAGCTTTATTACACCTATACCAAAACTTTGATTAAGCCTTCTAAGCTCACTTAAAACCTCACTATCGATTTCTTTTAATACTACCAAGTAACCCTCATTTGCCCAACTAGAATTACTAACAGCTTGAAAATAATATTCTTTTAAATTTGAAAAATTAATACCTATTTTAAGTTCAAAAGAAAATATTTTATAGCTGTTTTGTTTAAGACCTTCCAAAAGTCCTAATGTTTCTTTTTGATAATCATCATAGGGAAAATATACCCCCACTACATCAGGATAGTTCCATTTATCTTTACCGCTTTCGCTTTTTTTGCTTTTTTCATGATAGATTGTTTTGCAATTTAATCTAAAATCAGAATTTTCATATAAGTATTTTACAAGTAAAGGATGCAAATCCCTTTCATAAAATTTGTTTTTTTCTTGTTTTTCTAAGTCTTTTTCAGTTTGATTTGAAAAATCAATATTCAAAAGCTCATTTTGTCTTTCTCTTAACCAAAATGTAGTAGGTTTTTTTGTTATTTTAATAAATAGAGAATTTTCTTGAAATTCTTTTATATCCACATAAATTCTAGCACCCAATGTAGCTATGGGTGTTTGTCCTACACTAGGAAGCTTTTTATCTAAGCCTTTATCACAAGCTTCTTTCCAAATTTCATTTACTCCTAAAGGTTTTTTAGCATGTTTTAAAACTTCTAAAATCAAATCCTTATAAGTTAGTTTATTAGACATCTCATTGCCTCCTTTATGCTAAATTCTTTATCAAGCAAGGCTTTACCTACGATGATACCACTTACTATGCTATTTAGCTTTTTAAAATCTTCTAAGCTCGCCACACCTCCACTTGCTTGGGTTTGCAAATGTGGAAATTTCTCATGCAAAGCTTTGTATAAAGTGATGTTTGCTCCACTCATCGTGCCATCTTTAGAAATATCTGTGCATAAGATATGTTTTACATCTTTATAAAAATTTAAAAGCCCAAACAAACTCTCATCGCTTGTTTTACTCCATGCATCAACAGCCACAAAAAACTCATCTTTAACGCAAATACTATCAAGCGCTAAGACTATACTTTCTACGCCAAATTCATTTAAAAGCTCTTGTGTAAGGGGCTTATTTTTAACCGCTAAAGAGCCTATAACTACGCGTTTAACACCGCTATCAAACAAAGCTTTAACTTCATCTTTAGTGCGAATTCCTCCACCTACTTGAAGATTTACTCTAATCTTAGAAGCTAGGTTTTCTATGAGTTTTAGTTGTCTTTTGCTAGGATCTTTTGCACCACTTAAATCCACCAAATGAAGCCAAGCAACACCTTGAGCCTCATACTCTTGAAATTTAGCCAAAGGATCAAAGCTGTATTCTTGCTTTTTAGCATAATCTCCTTTATAAAGCCTTACTACTTTGCCATCTATTAAGTCTAATGCCGGAATGATTTGAGTTTGCATTTTTACCTACATATTTATGAAATTTTTTAATAATACTTCACCCGCTTCGCCGCTTCTTTCAGGATGAAACTGCACACCATAAAAATTGTCTTTATTTAAACTTGCACTAAATTTGGTAGAGTACTCACACTCTGCGATGGTGTATTCATTTAAACTCACACAATAACTATGCACAAAATAAAAATAAGCTCCATCTAAGCCTTTAAAAAGCTCATGAGAGCTAAAGACTTGATTCCACCCCATATGCGGGAAAGTAAAATTTGCTTTTTCTTGGAATTTTTGTGTTTCAAAAGACATAATACCAAGTGTTTTTTGGTGTAATTCTTCTGAAAATTTACCCAAAATTTGCATACCAAGACAAATGCCTAAAAGTGGTTTTGTGGTAGTTTGGATAAAATTTTCTAAATTAAGTGCTTGTAGATTAGCCATTGCTTTAGCTGCTGTGCCAACCCCAGGAAGTAAAAGCTTATCTGCTTGTGAGAGTTCTTTTAAATCATGCGTGATAATACTTTTTTGTCCTAAACGCTCGAGTGCAAAAGCAAGTGAAGCTAAGTTCGCACAACCTGTATCTATAATAGCTAGTTTCATATCACTCCTTTAGAGCTTGCTAGGTTTTCATTTTCTATTTTTATAGCCATTTTTAAAGCTCTTGCAAAGGCTTTAAAAAGTCCTTCGGCTTTGTGATGATCGTTTTTACCTTTAACTTTTAAATGCAAACTCGCACCCATAGCATAGCTTAGTGAGTAGAAAAAATGCTCTATCATTTCTGTGCTTAATTCTCCAAGTTTTTCTTTTTTAAACTTAGCCTTATAAACTAAATGTGGCCTATTGCAAAAGTCAATCGCACAACTTGCCAAGCACTCATCCATAGGCAAAACAAAGCCATATCTTGCAATGCCTATTTTTTGATCTAGTGCGCTTTTAATAGCCTCACCCAAAGCAAGTGCAACATCTTCTACGCTGTGATGTTCATCAACTTCTAAATCTCCTTTGCATTTTATCTCTAAAGATATATTTGCATGCGTAGCAATTTGCTCTAACATATGATCAAAAAATGCGATATTTGTTTTTATATTAGCTTTTGCTTTTTCATTAAAAGCCATTTTAACTTGAATTTGGGTTTCTTTAGTATTACGCTCTATACAGGCACTGCGGTAATTTTGCAAAATAAAATCAGCAATTTGCTCCCAATTAAAGTCGTTTTTGTCATATTTTAAACCTTGAATTCCAAGATTTTGCGCCAAAAGCATATCGCTATCTCTATCGCCTATAACAAAACTTTTGGTTTTATCATAAAGTTTGTTTTTGATGTAGTTTTCAAGCATGGCAGTTTTTGGCTTCCTGCAGGCGCAATTTTCATGCTCAAAATGCGGACATATAAAAATATCTTCAAATTCTATGCCACAACTTTGAAAAACACTTAGCATTTTTTCATGAGCCTTGTCAAAATTTTCCCTAGGAAAAGAATTTGTGCCTAGACCATCTTGATTACTTACCATAACAAATTTAAAACCAAAATTTTTTAACTTTAAAAGCGCATTGATAACACCTTTTTCAAACTCAAGTTTTTCTAAAGAATCGATTTGAAAATCATCTTTTGGCTCATCAATGAGTGTACCATCTCTATCGATAAATAAAATTTTTGCACTCATTTTAGACTTTCTAATCTTAAACTCACGGCATTTTTATGCCCATCAAGTCCTTCAGCTGCTGCTAAAATTTCCACCACAGGACCAAGCTTTTTAAAGCCTTCTTTGCTAAGTTCTTGTACAGTCATTCTTTTCATAAAATCAGCAAGCCCTAGTGAAGAATAAGACTTGGTAAAACCATAAGTTGGCAATACATGATTTGTTCCACTTGCATAATCTCCCATGGATTCTGGAGAATACTCACCTAAAAATACCGAACCTGCATGCATAATATCATCAAGCAAGCTAGATGGATTTTGTGTATGAATGATCAAATGCTCGGGTGCATAGTCATTTGAAATACTTATGGCATGTTTTATATCTTTTGCAAGAATGATTTTAGAGTGTGCTAAAGATTTTGAAGCAATTTCTTTACGCGAGAGTTTTTCAAGCTGTAAAGCAACTTCATTATCTACTTCTTTAGCTAATTTTTCACTTGTGCAAACTAAAATCGCTTGAGAATCTGCTCCATGTTCAGCTTGCGAGAGTAAATCTGAAGCTATAAATTTAGCATTAGCAAACTCATCTGCTAAAACTAACACTTCAGAAGGCCCTGCTTGCATATCAATAGCTACTCCATGATTATTAACTTGCTTTTTGGCTTCAGTTACAAAAGCATTTCCTGGGCCAAAAATTTTATCTACTTTTTGCACACTTTGCGTTCCATAAGCAAGCGCTGCTATAGCTCCTGCTCCACCTATTTGATACACTGCATCAACTTCGCAAAGTTTTGCCACAAAAGCAATGGCAGGATGTAATGGCGCTGGGGAAGCTAAGGCTATGAATTTACATTTTGCAATTTTAGCAGGGATAGCTAGCATAAGTGCGGTTGAAAAAAGTGGTGCTAAGCCTCCTGGTATATAAAGCCCTACTTTTTCAATGGCTCTTGTTAGCACCTTGCAAATTACCCCTTCAAAGGTTTGAACCTCTATGGTTTGACTTTCTTGAGCTTTGTGGAATTTATAGATATTTTCATAAGCTATTTTAATAGCTTGTTTTAACTCATCATCAATTTGCTCTGCTAAATTACTAAGCTCTTCATCGCTTAGTTTGATGGAATTTAACTCTACTTTATCAAATTTTATAGCCATTTGTTTTAAAGCTTCATCGCCATTTGTTTTGACATCTTCAATGATTTGTTCTACTATGGTTTTAACCTGCGCATTAGCACTCATAGCAGGACGCTTAAGTGCTAATTCTTGTTCGTTTTGGTTTAATTTTTCAAAATCAAGTATTTGCATTTTTATCCTTTAAGAGAGCATTTTTTCAATAGGTAAAACTAAAATCGCACTTGCACCTTCTTTTTTCAAAGCTTCCATAGTTTCCCAAAATAAATTTTCTTGACTTACCATATGTAATGCCACTCTAGCTTTATCATTTTCTAAAGGTAAAATCGTAGGTTTTTCAACACCTGGTAACAAGGCTGTGATTTTTTCTAGCTTTTCAATAGGAGCATGCAACATGATGTATTTTGACTCTCTTGCTTGCATAACTCCATGAATTCTAATGAGTAATTTATCGATTAACTCTTGTTTGTGTGAAGCTAAACTTTCTTTTCTTTGGATAATGCAAGCTTTTGACTTATAAATTACCATAACTTCTTTAAGTCCGTTTGCTTTTAAAGTAGCTCCACTTGAAACTAAATCACAAATTCCATCAGCTAAATTTGCACTTGGTGCTACTTCAACTGAGCCTGTTAACATACAAGTTTTATAGGAGATATTATTTTCTTCCATAAAACGCTTTAAAAGCTGTGGATAAGAAGTTGCTATGCGTAAATTTTTAAAACTTTCTATACCTTTATACTCACTATTTTCTGGTAATGCTAAAGACAAGCGGCACCCACCAAAATCAAGTTTTTTAAGCATTATAAAATCTGCATTTTCGTTTTTTGATTTTCTTTCTAACTCATTTTCTTCTAAAACATTTTCTCCAACTATGCCAAGATCTACTACTCCATCAAAAATTAACCCTGGTATATCATCATCTCTTACTCTAAGTAAATCAATAGGTAAATTTGTAGAAAAAGCAATTAAACTTTGATCGTGTATGCGAAGTTTTACGCCTATGGACTCAAGCAAGGCAATAGAATCTTTACTCAAACGACCTGATTTTTGTATAGCTATGCGTAATCTTGAATTTTCTTGCATTTTTTTCCTTTTTTGTAGTTAAAAAAATTAATAGTAGCAAAAAATGGATAAAAATACAAAAAATAGTAAGTAAATAAATAAAAATAAGAAGTTTTTAGCCTTTAAAAGGCTAAAAATTAAGCTACGAATTCGATGAAAGCCATTTCTGCAGCATCGCCACGGCGGATTCTTGTTTTGATAATTCTTGTATAACCACCATTTCTATCTGCGAATTTAGGTGCAATTTCTGTTACAAGTTTATTTGTAGCTTCTTTATCTTGCAAGCTAGCAAAAACTGCTCTGTGAGCATTGAAATCACCTTTTCTTGCACGAGTGATCAATCTTTCAACATAACCTCTTAATTCTTTTGCTTTAGGTAATGTTGTTTCTATTTTACCTGCTTTAATAATAGCAATGGTAAGGTTTTTTAATAAGGCTGCACGATGAGTAGAAGTGCGACCTAACTTTCTATATCCATGTCTATGTCTCATTGATTATCCTTCATTTTGTGCTTTTAATTCTGTAATTTTTTTCTTTAGCGTTTCTTTTGCACTATCACTGAGTTTTGAATTTCCTATAGGGAAACCTATAGATTCCATTACACTTTTAATCTCATCTAAAGATTTTTTACCAAGATTTTTTAAATCTGCAAGTTCGCTAACACTCATTAAAGCAAGTTCACCAATATAAACTACATTTGCTTTTTCTAAGCAGTTAAAACTTCTTGCACTTAAATTTAACTCAGTTATATTTTGAAGTAATTTTACATGTTCTACTTCATTATTTGGTGTTTGACTTCTTACAACGCTTTGTGCATTAGTGATTTTATCAAACACTGATAATTGTTTATACATTGCTTCTAAAGCATTTTTAAAAGCATCACTTGGTGAAATTTGACCATCAGTTGTGATTGTAAAAACAACTTTTTCATAATCTGGATTATCTTCAAAAAGCACTTTTTCTATATCATAAACCGCATGTTTTACCGGAGTAAAGAATGCATCAAGTGCTATAAATTCAGGATCTAAGAAATTTTGAATTTCTTCAGAAGGCACATAACCTATACCTTTTTCAATGATTAAAGTAAATTCTAAATCTGCATCTTCATTAATCGTTGCAAGATAGCTATCTGCATTCACAACTTCAACAACTTCATTGTCTAAGTCTTTTCCGCAAATTTCTTTTGGTCCTTTAAAACTAAAAGTTACGATTTCTTTTTCAGAATCTGTTTTTAGTTTAAATCTTAATTTTTTTAGATTGATAATAAACAATGCTACATCTTCAAGCATACCACGCATACTATCAAATTCATGTGCTACGCCTTTGATTTTAACTCCTGTTGGAGCAAAACCTACTGTGCTTGAATAAAGCAAACGACGCAAAGGATGCGCCAAAGTAATAGCATAACCAATTTCAAAAGGCCATGCACTTACTTTTGCTACTGTATCACTGATATTTTCAATACTAAACTCTGTTGGTGTATAAGCAGAAGTTGTAATATGTCTCATATCAAAAACCTTTATTATTTAGAGTACAACTCAACGATATATCTTTCCTCAACTGGAATGATAACTTCTTCTCTTTCAGGTTTTCTTGTAAAAATTCCAAATCTTTTATCTTTTTCTACATCAACCCAAGCAACTATACCAGTTTGAGCAGTAAGTTCGATCGCTCTTGAAATTTGAGGATTGTTTTTGCTTTTTTCAATCACTTCAACTTTTTGACCTGCTTCTACTCTATAACTAGGAATATCTACTCTTTTACCATTTACTAAAATGTGTCCATGAGTTACAAGTTGTCTAGCAAAACGGCGTGTTGTAGCAAAACCCATTCTATAAACAACATTATCAAGTCTTTGTTCTAAAAGCTGGATCAAAAGCGCACCGGTATTACCATCTTTTCTAGCAGCTTCACTAAATAATCTTCTAAATTGTTTTTCACTAACACCATACATAAATTTAGCTTTTTGTTTTTCTCTTAATTGAAGTCCATATTCACTAATTTTAGCTTTTCTTTGTCCATGCTGACCTGGTGCGTAAGGGCGTTTATCTAAAGCACTTTTACCTGCTAATCTTCTTTCGCCTTTCATTGCCAAGCTTACGCCAAGTCGTCTTTCTAATTTTTCTACTGGTCCTCTATATCTTGCCATTATAATTCTCCTAAATCTTATATCTTATTCTTAGACACGACGACGTTTTGGTGGTCTACAACCATTATGAGCTAATGGGGTAATATCTTTTAAGAAAGTTACTTTGATACCTTCCATAGCACCTACACTTTTAACTGCTGTTTCACGACCACTTCCTGGCCCTTGTACTTTAATGCCTACTTCTTTAATACCATGTTCTTTTGCTTTATTTAAAGCATCTTCTACTGCTTGTTGTGCCGCATAAGGAGTTGATTTTTTAGAACCTTTAAATCCTAAACCACCTGCACTACTCCATGCAATAGCATTTCCCATTTCATCAGTTACAGTAACCATAGTATTATTAAATGTTGCACTGATATAAACTATACCTTTAGCTATATTTTTTTTAACTATTTTTTTCTTAACAACTTTTCTTTTTGCCATTTTCTATCCTTATGATTTTGCACCAACGGTTTTTCTCTTACCTTTTCTAGTTCTGGCATTTGTTTTTGTTTTTTGACCACGAACCGGTAAGCCTTTTCTATGTCTTAAGCCTCTAAAGCTTCCTAGATCCATTAATGCTTTGATATCCATAGCAACTTGTTTTCTAAGATCACCCTCAACCATATAGTTTTCTTGAATTTCTTTACGGATAGCCGCTGCTTCGTCCTCACTTAACTCATGAACTCTTTTATCATAAGAAATTCCGGTTTTATCTAAGATTTTTCTTGAAGTATGCAAACCTATACCATAAATATAAGTCAAACCATATTCAATTCTTTTTTTCTTTGGTAAATCTACACCTGCAATACGAGCCATAAATTATCCTTGTCTTTGTTTGTGTTTTGGATTTTCGCAAATAATGCGAACTACGCCTTTACGACGAACTACTTTGCATTTGTCACACATCTTTTTAACAGATGGTCTAACTTTCATGCTTTACTCCTGTTATTGTAAATTCCACTTTTTTACAACTGCACCAGGTTTTTAGAGCAACCAACTATTTTCAAAATAAGTGGTGATTTTGAAAATACTTCTTCATACAGTTTTATTGCAATTTCTGCAAAAGTGCTAATTATACTTTACTTTTGCTTTTAAACAACTTAGACTTATTTGTATCTAAATGTAATACGACCCTTATCAAGACTATAAGGCGTTAGCTCTACTTTAACTCTATCGCCAGGCATAATTCTAATATAATGCATACGCATTTTACCTGCAATATGACAAAGTATCACATGTTTATTATCTAATTCAACTTTAAAAGTCGCATTAGGTAAAGCTTCGATTACATTACCATCGATTTCGATAATATCATCTTTTGCCAATATTTCTCTCCTTTCTATAAAATACAAAGCTATTATTTTATCACAATTTTTCTTTTTAAATTTTTAATATTTTTTTACAAACTATAATATTTTTACTATAATTACAAAATTACTACAAAAAGAAAGTATTTATAGATGTCAAAAACTTTAAAAAGAGGTGATTTTAAAACTCTTTCCTTATCTTCTTTGGGTGGAGCTTTAGAATTTTATGATTTTGTTATTTTTGTATTTTTTGCTAATTATATTTCAAGAAATTTTTTTCCTAGTGATTTAAGTGATTTTTGGAAACTTTTAAACACTTATGGGGCTTTCGCAGCAGGATATTTAGCTAGACCAATCGGTGGTATAATTATGGCACATTTTGGAGATAAAATGGGTCGCAAAAAGATGTTTATGTTTAGTATATTACTCATGGTGCTTCCAACTTTCTCTCTAGCTTTTATACCTACTTTTGAAACTATAGGATATTTTGCTCCTATTTTTTTACTACTTGTTAGAATAGCTCAAGGTATAGCTATAGGCGGAGAACTCCCTGGTGCTTGGGTATTTGTAAAAGAACATGCACCCGATGGAAGAGATAGTTTTTATATTAGCGCTATTAATGCTTCTATGGCTTTTGGAATTCTTTTAGGTTGTATTGTTGCCTTAGCGATTAATCATTACTTTGATCAAGAAGCAATTTATGAATATGCTTGGCGTATTCCATTTGCTATAGGTGGATTTTTTGGTATCATTTCTATATATCTTAGAAAATTTTTAGAAGAAACACCTGTTTTTCAAAAAATGCGACAAGAAAATGATTTAGAAAAATTTCCTTTAAAAACACTTTTTAAAGAAAAAAATATTTATTTAGACATCATTGCTTCTATGCTTTTAACTTGGATGCTCACAGCTTGCGTGATAATACTTATTTTACTTATGCCTAATTTTATATCAGAAGTTTTGATTCTTGATAAAACAGATGCGATTTTAATCCAAATGTTTGCAATAGTGATTTTATCTTGTGGAACTTTACTTGCTGGAATTTGGGTTGGTAAATTTGGTTTTTTAGCTACCGCTTTAATTTTTACCATAGGATTTAGTTTATCGTGCTTTTTTTATTTTTATTTTTTCTATGCTCAAATTTTGCATTTGAGTATATATTTTTATTTTATAGCGTGTTTTTTTGGTGGTATTAATGCTTTAGCACCTATTTTAATGTGTAAAATTTTTAAGCCAAGTATTCGTTTTAGTGGAATTTCTTTTTCTTATAATATAGCTTATGCAATAGCGGGTGGTTTCACTCCTCAACTTGTATTTGCATTACATTCTTTGGCTATAAAACCTGAAAATCCTTTCGTGTATGGAATTTTTATTTATATTTTGTTTTTATCCCTGATAACACTGATAACTACCATATTTACTTATAAGAGGTTAAGATTTTAATGTTATAATTAAAAAAAATTATTAATTAAAAATTTATAAAATTAAAGGAAAATGATTATGAAAATTTTTATTGTTTTAATACTTTCTTTGTTGCCACTTTTAGCATTTGAAATGATTACACCTATACCAGAAAACATTCCTTATAATAAAGAAAAAGCTATTTTAGGAAAAAAACTCTATATGGATACAAGTTTATCAAAAGATAAAAAAGTATCTTGCAATAGTTGTCATGATATTGCAAATTTTGGAGTAGATAATAAAACTTTTTCAACAGGTATTAATGGCATAATAGATGAGCCATTCCATACCCCTACAAATTTTAATGCCGTTTTTAGCCTAGCACAATTTTGGAGAGGCAATGCAAAAGATTTACAAGAACAAGCCAAACATCCTTTGTTAAACCCTAAAGAAATGGGGTTAAAAGATGCAGATGAAGTGGTGCAAATAGTAAAAACTAACGCAATTTATGAAAAAGAATTTAAAAGACTTTACGGAGAAGTTACCTTTGATAATATAGCAGATGCTTTAGCTGAATTTCAAAAAACCTTACTTACGCCAAATTCCCCATTTGACCGCTACTTAAAGGGAGATAAAAATGCTATAAGCGAACAAGCAAAAAGAGGCTATAATGCCTTTTTATCAAATGGTTGTATAGCGTGCCATCAAGGACAAAATATAGGTGGAAATATGTATCAAAAAATGGGGGTATTTGTTCCTTATGATAATGGAACAAATTGGAAAGGACGCTATGAGATCACTCAAGATCCTCACGATCAATTTGTAGTAAAAGTGCCAAGTCTTAGAAACATAGCCAAAACTGCTCCTTATTTTCATGATGGTTCTATGCCAACACTTGATGCTTGCGTACAATTTATGGCGTATTATCAGCTTGGTAAATTTTTAGAGCAAGATGTAGTTGATGATATAGTTGCATTTTTAAATTCTTTAACAGGAGAATACCATGATCCACTCAAATAAAAAAACTTTCTCTTTTTTAAAACAATTCATCACTTTATCCATAGTGGTTTTGGTATTGCTTTTAACTTTGACTTTATTTATTTTTAATACTTACAATACCACCAAAAGAAATTCACTTATTATGGATTCTTTTCAAAAATTAGAAATTCTAGATACTAAAATAGATGAAATTTTTAAAAATAAACTAAATCTACAAAACTATGACATCAGCGTCAAACTAGTAAAAGATTTTGAAAATACTTTAGCTATTTTAAAAGCCAATGAAATAGATATTAAAAAGCTAGAAGCAATTTTTCAGAAAAAAAATACGCAACTACAACATTTTAAATCAGCCAATTCTATTGCTATAAATTCAAAGCTTTATCTTTATGAAATTCAACAAGAAATTATCAAACAAACAAATCAATTAGCACTCACTACTCAAGAGGCTAAACAAATAGAATATATAGGAAATATTTTAAGCATTATAGGAACTATGGATATATTAGAACCTTTAGCACAAAATAGATTACAAAATCTTGTCACAAATTTAAACGCAAAAGATTCTCAATTACCACAAGAGTTATTTGAGCTTTTTAATACACATTGTAAGATGATATTAAGTCAAATTAAAATATTAAAAGACAATTCTCAAAGTTTTCTTGATCAAGAACTGCAAAAACAAATTCTAGCACACCAAAATTTAATTGCTAAAAATATCAATCTACAAAATAAATATAATCTTTATACAGCTATAGGAATTTTCCTATTTACCTTAGTTGTATTGATTTTTTTCATACTTTTAACATTAAAAAAAGTAATCATACCTATATCTTTACTTGAAAAACTAAGTGCAAATCTAGCAGGAGAACATGCGAATTTAAGTGCAAGATTAGACATTGATAAAAAAAGTGAATTAGCTACAAGTGCTAACTATATTAATTCTTTCATACAGATAGTGCAAAATTCAGTTTTAGAAGCCATACAAACTGCAAATTCAAGCCACAAAAGCTCACAAAAACTTTCCCAAAATGCTGAAATTTTACAGCAAAGTTCACTTTTACAGCATGAGCAAATTTCTAATGTCCATGAAATAAGTTCTGTTTTAGAAAGTCATATAGACTTAACTCAAAATCTAGCTAAAAATACTATAAAAGATATGCATGATATGCAAGAAGTTATGGGAGAAGTTGAAAAAACACTTAAAGAGTTAGTAGAGCTTATATTACTAAGTGGAGAAAAAGAACAAAGTGTTTTAAGTGCTATGGATATACTAGTACAAAGTGCTGATAGTATTGTAGAAGTTACAGCAGCTATCAAAGATATAGCCGATCAAACTAACTTACTAGCTTTAAATGCAGCTATTGAAGCAGCTCGTGCAGGAGAACATGGTAGAGGCTTTGCTGTTGTTGCCGATGAAGTTAGAAACTTAGCTGATAAAACTACAAAATCTTTAGTCGCTATAGAAACTACTGTAAGAACTATAGTACAACAAATTAATGACAACAAAAGCTTGATGGATGGAATTCATCAATCCATGAGTGATACTTCTAACAAAGCTAATATCTTACAAGGTGAAGTCGGTGCTTCTATAGAAAAATTAAAAACAAGTATCCATTCTACTAAAATTATGGAAGAAAAAAGCGATAAGTCAAAAGCTAAAATGAATGAGTTAGAACAAAATGTAGAAAAAGTGACTGAACTTGCAAATTGTGTTAAAAACTATTCACTCGAGCTAACACAAATTTCACAAGATGTTTTAGAAAATGCTTCTAAACTTTCAGAAAAACTAAAAACATTTGAGTAAGAAAGTTTAAACTTTCTTACTTAGATAAAATATCTGCTTTGCCATTTATAATTGCAACACAATGCTCATAATGAGCAGCATTTAATCCATCTTTGCTTCCTGCTTCCCAATTACCTTTTAAATGTATTGGTGTGCCATCTTTTTGACATACCATAGGCTCTATGCAAAATACCATGCCATTTTTGATTTTAGGTCCACTTTTTGCACTAGCACCTGGTTCTAAATAATTTGGAATTTCAGGCTCACCGTGTGGCTTTTTACCTATACCATGACCACAATAACCTTTCAAAGGTACAAATCCTCTTTTAGCAATAAACTCGCCAAGCTCATAAGAAAGTTCTTTAAAACGCATACCTTCTTTGATAATATCTATAGCATAATACAAAGCATCTTTAGCACAAGCAATCAAAGCCTCATCAGTGGCTGAAATTTGACCTATAGGTATAGTCCTTGCTGCATCTCCATAATATCCATCTATGCAAGTACCCACATCAAGCCCTAAAATATCGCCTTCTTTTAAAATACGCTCATCCCCTACACCATGAATGCAAGCTTGATTAAGCGAGATACAAATACTGCCTGGAAAACCATATAAGCCTTTAAAAGATGGTTTTGCACCATGATCAAGTATAAATTCTTCTGCTTTGATGTCAATTTCTTTTAAACTCATACCTGGAACTATAATGCCCTCTAGATAGTCAAGCGTTCTAGCTACAAGTTCATTTGCCTTGCGTAGTTTTTCTATTTCTGCTGGTTTTTTGATTTCTATCATTTATATTTTCCTTAAAATTTTTAAAAATTTAGCATTTATGCGCTTTTAAAAGCTTTAAGGAAAAACCTTAAGTTTTAAAACTTAAGGTTTTAACATACACTTGTAAGATTAGTAGCTAGGCCACCTAAAGAAGTTTCTTTGTATTTTGAATTCATGTCTTTGCCGGTTTCATACATAGTTTTTATAACCTCATCAAGACTTACTTTTGGAGTTGATTTTCTACTCATTGCCATTCTAGCAGCTGAAATTGCTTTAATCGCTCCAAAGGCATTTCTTTCTATACAAGGAATTTGCACTAAACCACTTACTGGATCACAAGTTAAACCTAAATGATGCTCCATTGCAATTTCAGCAGCATTACAAGCTATCTTTGCATCAAAACCCATTACAGTAGCCATAGCTCCTGCTGCCATAGAACTTGCACTACCAATTTCAGCTTGACAGCCAGCTTCAGCACCACTTATACTTGCATTTTTCTTATAAAAAGAGCCTATTAACATAGCAGTAAGTAAAAAATTAATGGCTTTTTCATCGTTAAAACCAATAGTATGATTTTTAAGATAAAGCATTACAGCAGGCACAACAGCACATGCACCATTAGTTGGTGCAGTTACCACTCTAGCTCCACTTGCATTTTCCTCTGCAATAGCAATAGCATATAAAGAAATAAAATCAATAATTCCCAAAGGATCACTTGTCATAGCCAAACGCTCATTAAGTCCTTTGGCGCGGCGTTTTAAATGTAAATTCCCTGGAAGAAAATCTGAGCTTGGATGAATACCATTATAATAAACTTCTTGCATTACTTCCCAAATTTCTAAACAATAAACTCTAATTTCTTCTTTAGTGTGAAATTGAAGCTCATATTCATAAGAGAGTTTTGCTAGATCCCATGAATTTTCTTCGCAAATTCTTAAAGCATCGCTTGCATTATTAATATCAAGTTCTAATTTAGTATGTTTTTGCTCACAAGCTCCGTCTTTGTGTTTTTGAAGTTCAGCTTCACTCATAACAAAACCACCACCTACTGAATAATAAATTTCTTCAGCAATGATTTCTCCATTTTCATTATAAGCACTTATTTTCAATCCATTTTCATGCAAAGGTAAAAAGTCTTTTTCAAAAATCAAATCTTTATCATAATCAAAATTTAATTCTTTTTGAGCATCTAAAACCAAAATTTTATCTTGCAAAATTTTATTAAACACACGATCTTGCAAAGCAACATTTAATTCTTTTGCTCTTAAGCCACTCAACCCCCATATAATAGCTTTATCACTTAAATGGCCTTTACCAGTAAGCGATAAAGAGCCATAAAGTTTGATTTGAATTTTTGTAATTTGTGTGATTTTATCTTTGATTTTTTCACAAAACATATTCCCTGCTAGCATTGGTCCTAAAGTATGAGAAGATGAAGGACCAACACCAACTTTAAATATACTTAAATTACTACTCATTCATCAGCACCTTAAAAAGTATAAATTACAGTGATAATTGTCAAAATACCTGTGATAAACACAAATGCATCTAAAGCTTTGTTTTGGAATTTTTTCATTTTAGATACAGTGTAAATTGCAATCATAGGCATTAAAAATAAGATTGCGGCAATGATTGGACCACCTAAGCTTTCAATAAAACCTAAAATACTTGGATTTACATAAGCAGTAATTAACATAACAATATACATTACCAAAGTTGAATAAACTGCGATTTTTTTCAAATCCGGATTATCATTACCTGCTAATTTGCAACATTTTCTAACTATACCATAAGCACCTTCCCTAGCACCAAAATAATGCCCAAAGAATGAACTAGAAATTGCTAAAAATGCGATTAGTGGACCACCATAAGAAATAAATGGATTATCAAGTTTATTAGCAAAATAAGAAAGTACAGGTATGTTTTGTGCTCTAGCTTCAGCAAGTTCTGCAGGAGTTAAAGAAAGCACACAAGATACCACAAAAAACATTACAAAAGCAAGTAACATTACAGAAGTTCTAAATAACACTTGATTTGCTTTTTGTACTGAATTTTCAGGATATTGTCTTTTTACACTTAAAGAAAAAGTAGAAATCGCTGGTGAGTGATTAAATGAAAACACTAAAACCGGTAAAGTTAGCCATACTATAGTAATAAATTCTTTTGTTCCAGGAATAGCACTAAAACTTTCAAACGACCATTGCGGGATAAGATATAAAGAAAATAAAAATAAAATAGCACATAAAGGATATACAAGCCACTCACATACTTTGGTAATTAATTCTTCACTAAAAAGCATAATAAGCATAAAAATACTTACTAAAACAAAAGCAAAAAGCGCTCTATAAAAAGGAAGTAAATTAGCTATAGTTTTTCCTTGCTCATTTACACTTGTTTGATACATAGCACTAATTGCGTTTGCGAAAGAACCATTTGGATCTAAAAGTGGTAAGAATTGATTATAAATAAAACTCTCAAAAGTATTAGTTATACCTACACAATATGCTAAACAAATTGGGAAAATTGCAAAGAAATAAAGCACAGAAATAAAAATACTTACTTTTCTACCAAAATACTCTTCAGCCGCATGAGTAATATCTTTATCATTACCATTTGCTTGACATACAAAACGACTTAAGGCTCTATGGCTTAAATACACCATTGGAAAAATAATCAAAGCCATTACAACAACTGGCCAAAAACCACCAACACCTGCTTTAATAGGTAAAAATAAAATCCCCGCACCAACTGCAGTCCCAAAAAGAGAAAGCATCCAACGCGTATCAAAAGAATTCCACTTAAGATTATCCACATTTTCTCCTTGTAAAAAATAATAAAAAAAGCTTTTACCTAAAAACTTTTTGTATTATTTTACAAATATGCTCTTGAGTAGTTTGGCGTGATTTTTTCCCTTTCATTTAAAGCAACTGCGGCTTCATTTGTAAAATTTGGATTTCTTAATAATTTTCTACCATAACAAACTAAATCACACACCTCACCCAAAAGCAAAGCCTCACCTTCGCTAGCACTATTTATAAGACCCACACAAGATATAGGAATTTTAACAACTTCTTTTAAAGCCTTAGCATAAGGAGCTTGATAAAGTGGTGCTATATTTGGCACTAAAGAAGGTTTGTTGATATTTCCTCCTGCTGAAATATCTAACATATCAACGCCTAAATTTTCTAAAATCAAGGCAAGTTTTTTACTATCTTCCAAATTCCAACCACCCTCTTGCCACTCTGTAGCTGAAATTCTTACAAATAAAGTAATATCAACTTCTTTTTTTATACGCTTAATGATATCACACAAAAGACGCGCTCTATTTTCAAAACTACCACCATATTCATCATCTCTTTGATTTGATAAAGGAGATAAAAATGAACTAAGCAAATACCCATGAGCACTATGAAGTTCTATCGCATCATAGCCTGCTTCTTTAGCTCTTTTAGCACTTTGGATAAATTCTTGCTCTATTTGTAAAATTTCTTCTTTACTTAAAACATGAAGTTTAGAAAATTTTTCACTAAAAGCGATATTACTTGGGGCTTTTGATATAGCTTGTTTGCATGAATTTTTACGACCACTATGATTTAGTTGGATAGCAACTTTAGCACCAAAATGATGACAAAGATCGACAAGCTCCTTATGTCCTCGAATTTGAAAATCTCCCCAAAGGCCTATATCATTATCAGCAATTTTTGCATTTTCATTAATCGCACAAGCTTGGACTATGATAAGCCCAACACCACCCAAAGCTCTAGCTCCATAATGTATCAAGTGAAATTGATTAATCTTACCATCTAAAACTTGTGTTTCATACATATCCATAGGAGGCATTACGATGCGATTTTTTACATAAAAATTTCCAATCTTTAGCTCACTCAAAAGTAAAGACATAATACCCCTTAAAATATTTTTTATATTACTATAATAGAAAAAAATTAATTTTTCTTAAAACATAGAGTATTTTAGACCAATATTATAATTTTTAATAGATTATTATTAAAAAAATAGTTTTTAATTATATTTTTTCATTATTAAAACTACAAAACACAATCTAATCAAATAAGCTTTTCTCAAAACACTTTAACATAAAGCTTTTGCGGTGTAAGGGCGAATAACCAAATGCTTTAATCTTTTCTATATGAGCTTTTGTACCATAACCTTTGTGTTTATCAAAATCATAATGATTATATAATTTAGAAAAATAACACATTTTTTGATCACGACTTACCTTAGCTAATATACTAGCGGCTGAAACTTCTTGCACTTTCATATCAGCTTTAATCATAGTATTAATACCCAAAATACCATAATTTAAATTTCCATCATATAAAACCTCATCTTGGTTAAAATGTTTTTTTATTATCTTTAAGCCCAAATTTAAACACTGACTAAGTCCTAAAATATCAATTTGCAAAGGTGAAAAAGCAAGGATTAAAAAATTTGAATTAGAAAGAATTTGCTCATATAATTCTTCTCTTTTTTTTGCACTTAATTTTTTAGAATCAGCTAAACCATCAATATTTTTTAAAAGCTTGCAAGCTGCCAAGTGCATATCTCCAGCTAAAGCCCCACGCCCAGCCTCATCTACTCCAACTAAAGCCACTATTTTTCCTTTATAATAGTGTATTTTTCTACTAAATTTTCTAAAGAATAATTTATATTGGCAGGTGAGCTTGAAGGAAGTTCAAAAAATTCTTGCTCAGGATAAAATTTAGCAAAATATTTACTTGCAACTTTACCTAATACACAAATTTTTTCTATATTTGCCTTATCTAAAATAATACTTATATCATTTGCTTTGGCATAAGAAATAGTTTTATCATCTGAATTTTTTATCTTACAACTTGCTATAACATCCCAAAGTGCTATATGATTTACTTTCAAAAAAGCTTTTTGAACTTGTACTGTTTTTAACTCACACTCAAATAATATTTCAAAGATACGCCAAAAGCGATTTTTACTATGTTGATAATAAAAATTTTCTTCTCTTGATTTAATAGATGGAAAAGAACCTAGTATTAAAACTTTTGAGTTTTCATCAAAAAAAGGTTCAAAAGGATGAGTTAGAATTTGCATATTAGGCCTTGATAAAAATAAAATATTTTATCATTTTTATCAAGATTTTTAAAATTATCCTAAAAATTCTCGTTTGAAGTATTCTTTTGGAGCTTTACACAAAGGACAGGCATTTGGTGCTTTTTTACCACGGTGTATATGCCCACAAACTTCACAAACCCATAATTCTTCTACCTCTGAATTAAAGAAATCTTCTTCTTCAAGCATTTTTTTAAGTGCTAAATATTCTCTTTCATGCTCAATTTCTACTTTACCAATAGCAGTAAATAATCTTGCTATGTTTTTCTTGCCTTCATCTTCTGCAATTTGTGCAAAATTTGGATACATGGTAGTATGCTCGTAATTTTCACCCTCTGCTGCACAGATTAAATTTTTAGCAGTTTCTTCTAAAGCTTTACCATCTACTAATTCATGATAAGCTTTAAACTCAGCTCTTGCATGCCATTTTTCATTTTCTGCAGCTTCTCTAAAATGCTTTGCAATAGCATGCCAACCTTCTTCTTGAGCAATATCTGCAAATAAATCATATTTGTTTCTTGCCATAGATTCACCTGCGAAAGCTTTCATCAAATTTATGGCTGTTAAATCTTTAGTAATGCACTCCATTTCTTGACCACAGCAACTAAGCTTTCCACCACCTACATTTTGCACTTCTACTTCATTGCCGCATTTTTGGCATTTATAGCTTTCATATTGTCTCATTTAATATCCTTGTGATTAATTTAAGTAAGATTTTGATTGAAAAACTCACCCAAATGTTATTGTAGCATTTGGGCGCTAAAAGATTTTAGTATTTTAAGAAATATTCTTGAATTTTCTTAGGATCACTTGTTTTAGTTAAAGCAAGCATTAATAATACTCTAGCTTTTTGAGGACTCATATCACCTGTATCAATAAAACCAAGTTTTGCATCAGCATCACTTACTGCAACTCTACCAGCTACTACGCGTGAACTTACCGCTACATTAAGACCTTTTTTAAGCAATTCTTTTAATACATCTTTTTGATAATCATGAATACTGCCAGCACCTGTTCCAGCTACAACTATACCTTTAGTTCCATTTTCAAACAAAGCTTTTGCTGCAACACCGCTACCATCATTTGCATAACTATAAAGAATATCTACTTTTGGTAATTCTTTTAGCTTGCTAACATCAAATGGAGATTTTTTAGTGTGTAATTTTGTATTAGTATTGTAGAAGAATGCTTTTCCATCTACTATATAACCCATATCACCCATATCCGGTGAACTAAATGCATTTACATTTAAACTATGAGTTTTCATAACGCCTCTAGCGCTTTGAATTCTATCATTCATAGCCACCATTACACCTTTATTTTTTGCTTGTGGATCTGCTGCTAACGCTACAGCATTGTAAAGATTTTTAGGACCATCTGCACTAATTGCAGTTGATGGGCGCATTGCACCAACTAAAACAACAGGTTTATCGCTTTTTACGGTTAAATTTAGGAAATATGCAGTTTCTTCCATGGTATCAGTACCATGAGTAATCACAACTCCATCTACATCAGATTTTAAAAGCCTATTAACTTCTTTAGCAAGTTTTAGCCAAATTTCATTTGTCATATCTTTACTATCAATATTTGCAATTTGATCCCCGCTAATTACTGCTAAATCTTGAATTTGAGGCACTGCTTTAATCAAAGCATTAACCCCTAAAACACCGGCTGTATAACCTGTTGTAGCTACCGAACTATCAATCGAGCCTGCAATAGTTCCACCTGTAGCTAAAATTGCAACTTTTGGTTTTGCTTCCAAAATTCCTGCTCCTAAACTTAGTGCCATAGCTGCGCACATTAACATTTTTTTCATGTTAGTCCTTTCATTAGAAATGATAAAAATTATAATGCAACTATGTTTAAATAAAAATAAATTATTAATATAAAAAATACTTTAGTAAATATTCATTAATTAAAGCCATAAATTTGCAATTTTTTTTAGTTTTTCCACATCGCTTGAAGCATAAAATTGAATGTTAGCTTCTTCTTGGATTGATGTTAAGTTAAATTCTTGTTGCAATTGCAAAGCTATAGCCTCGCCTGAATGAATAAGTTTTGTATTTTTGCCAAAATACTCTTCCAAAGAATGGGCGATTAAAGGAAAATGCGTGCATGCTAAGATTAGAGCATTAGGATGAAATTTAAGCTTATTAAAATAATACTCAAAAGCAGCTTTTAAAAAATCTCCTTGAAAAATCCCTTCTTCAACCATAGGTACAAAAAGCCCAGTTGCTTTTTCTTCCACTTTTAAAAAACCTTCTTTGATTAAAGCTTGCTTATAAGCGTGAGAATCCACGGTAGCTTGTGTTGCAATGACTAATATATTAGAGTTTTTATCTTCTAAAGAGTTTTTAACCGCTAAAACCCCTGCTTCTATAACTCCAAGAACTGGAAATGGTGCATTTGCTTTTAGAATTTCTAAAGCATGCGCGCTAACTGTATTACACGCAATAATAAGCATATCGACTTTTTTTTCTTTGAAAAACTCTAAAGCTTCTAGGGAAAATTTAATGATAGTTTTTTTATCTTTAACCCCATAAGGTACCCTTGCGGTATCTCCATAGTAAATATATTCTTTAAAAAGTTTTGCTTGAAGTAAAGATTTTAAAACACTAAGCCCACCTACACCGCTATCAAAAACGCCTAGTCTCATCAAAATCCTTAAAAAGAGAAGAAAGTAGAAAATCTACTTTCTTATAAGCCTACTGCACTTAAGGTTTGGTATTTATTCATATAAATTTGAGCTTCGATTTTTCTCATTGTATCAAGCGCTACTTGAACTACGATCAAAACAGAAGTTCCACCAAAATAAAAAGGCACACCAAACAACTTCACAATAAGCCATGGTAATGTAGCTACAAGCCCTAAATAAATAGAACCCGACAAGGTAAGTCTTGATGCTACTTCATTAAGATAATTTGCAGTTCCTTCACCTGGTCTAATACCTGGTATGAAACCACCTTGTCTTTTAAGATTTTCAGCTATATCTTTTGCATTAAATACAATTGATGCATAAAAATACGCGAAGAAAATAACAAGTAAGAATGTTAAAAAATGAAAGAAAAATCCATTTGGATTTAAAAAGTCATAAATTTTTAACACATACTCATTTGTACTTGTTTGCAAAATAGTGCTTGGAAACATCAAAATCGCACTTGCAAAAATAGGAGGAATTACTCCACTTAAATTTATTTTAATAGGTATGTAATTCATAATGCGTTTGTTTTGATTTTGCATGATTACTTTTCTTGAGTAAGAAATAGGAATTCTTCTTTCTCCAAGCTCTACTACTATAATAGCCCAAATAGTAAGTAAAATTACAACTAAAATAGCAATGATAGTCAAGAAATTCATCTCACCTGTATTTACCAAATTTACTGTTCCACTAATTGCACCTGGAATTGTAGAAACAATACCGCCAAAGATGATCAAAGAAATACCATTTCCTATACCGCGTTGAGTGATTTGCTCACCTATCCACATTAAAAGCATGGTACCTGCAAGCATAGAAATAGCAGAAAGTGCAATAAAAGTATTCATATCAATCATGATGGCTGACTGACCTGCTTTTCCATGAAGACTTTGCAAGCCTATAGAAACGCCTATACTTTGTATCAAAGTGATAGCTATAGTAGCATAACGGATAATTTGCATATATTTTTGCATACCATCGCGTTCTTTTTTCATCTTTCCTATGTTAGGAAAAGTTGCCGCTAAAAGCTCCATAATAATCGAAGCAGTAATATAAGGCATAATGCCTAGAGAGATGATGCTAAGTCTTTCAGCAGCACCCCCACTAAACATATTAAACAAGCCTAATGCATTAGATGCATTAGAATCAAAAAATTCCTTGATAACACTGACATTAACCCCCGGAACTGGAACATAAGCTAATATTCTATAAGCAAATAAAAAAGCTAATGTTATGAGAATTTTATTTGTCAATGCTTTATTCATTATTTTTGTCCGCTAAAAGTGATCTTCTCGTCTTTAATTTTACTAGCAAGATCTTTAGCACTTGCTCCAATAAGCTTAACTTTATTTACATTTTTTGAAAGCTTATGAATACTATTGATTGTTTCAAATGTAATTTCGCTAAGCTCTTTGATTGCTGTGATTTTTTCAACATTAATCACATAAGGTTTTTCAAATTTAGAAGTAAAGCCTACTTTTGGTAAGCGTCTTTGAAGTGGTTGTTGACCCCCTTCAAAACCTCTTTTTTCGTTATAACCTTTTCTAGCAGTTTGGCCTTTTCCACCTTTAGTAGAAGTTTTACCCATACCACTACCTTGACCACGGCCTATTCTTTTGGTTTTATGTGTTGAACCTGGTGCTTTTGTTAAATTCATTGATTATCCTTTAAGCATTGTAAGTGCTTTGATAGTAGCACGCACAACATTTGCTGAATTATTTGAACCTAAAGACTTAGTTAAAATGTCTTTAATACCTGCAAGTTCCACGATAGGACGTGTTGAACCACCTGCAATAACCCCTGTACCTTCGCTTGCTGGTTTAAGTAAAATTCTACTTGCGTTGTATTTTACTTCTACATCATGAGGGATAGTTGAACCTTTTGTTTTAACTTCAACAATGTTTTTAAAAGCATCATCAACTGCTTTTCTGATAGCATCTGGAACTTCTTTAGCTTTTCCATAGCCCACACCAACTAAACCTTTTCTATTTCCAACGATAACTAAAGCAGTAAATCTAAATCTTCTACCACCTTTAACAACCTTAGTAACCCTGCCGATATCGACGATTACTTCTTCAAATTCTTCTCTATTATATTTTTCCATCGATCTTCCTTTTGGGTTATAGTTTGATTCCGTTTTCTCTTAGTGCTTCAGCTAATGCTGCAATAACACCATGGTATAAATAACCATTTCTATCAAACACTGCTTCTTCTATGTTTTTAGCTTTTAAAACTTTTGCAAATTCAGCTGCTATTTTTTTAGCACCTTCTTTATTTGCTTTAACACCAATTTTTCTTCCATCTACTGCTGCTAAAGTTACTGCTTTAACATCATCGATAGCTTGGATATATAAAGTTCTGTTTGATTTAAAAACAGAAACTCTTGGAAGAGCTTGTGTTCCTGAAATTTTTGCTCTAATTCTTTTTTTTCTTTTAATTCTTAAAGATATTTTTCTTTTTAATACATTTGCTCTCATATTCTATCCTTACTTCTTAGATGTCTTACCAGCTTTGCGGATAATACGCTCATCTGAATATTTAACACCTTTTCCTTTGTAAGGCTCAGGTGGTCTAAATTCACGAATTTGAGCAGCAACTTGACCTACCACTTGTTTATCACTACCTTTGATAATAACATTGTTTTTATCAACGGTAATTTCTATGCCTTCTGGAATAGCATAGTTGATAGGATGAGAAAAACCTAAAGCAAGTTCAAGAACTTTACCTTTTAATGCAGCTTTATAACCAACACCATTGATTTCTAAAGTTTTGCTAAAACCATCAGTTAAACCGATGATGATGTTTTGAGCTAAAGCTCTATAAGTTCCCCAATAAGCTCTACTTTGTCTATCTTCACCTTTAGGAGAGAAAAGAATTTGTGCTTCTTTAATCTCAACATTAACATTTGCTTTTGTATCAAGCTCTTTTGCTAAATTTCCTTTTTTGAATTTTAGCAAGTTACCTTCTAATTTTACTTCTACTCCACTTGGAATAGCAACTGGTTGTTTACCTATACGAGACATTCATTTTTCCTTTTTACTTGTCTACGATATGACTACTTTATAAGAATGGATACCGAATACCATAAAAAGTAGAAACTCTTACCAAATAGTACATAAAACTTCGCCGCCAACGCCTGCTTTATAAGCTTCGTCGTTAGCTAAAACACCTTTTGAAGTGCTTACTACGATAGTACCATAACCGTTTTTAAATCTTTTGATCTCATCTTTGCCTTTATAAACACGACGACCAGGTTTAGAAATACGCTTAACTTCATTAATTACGCTTTTGCCTTTTTCATCATATTTTAAAACTACATTGATGAATTTCTTTTTATCCTCTTCAATAACATTAAAGCTTTCAATATAGCCTTTAGCTTGGAAAATTCCAAGTAAAGCTTCGATAACTTTAGAATGCAAAAGTTGAGTAGTCTCTAATCTTCTCATCCCTGCATTTCTAATTCTTGTTAGTGAATCTGAAATTAAATCATTTATCATGGTTCTTTCCTCTTACCAACTTGCTTTTTTAAGACCAGGAATTAAACCTTCATTTGCCATTTTTCTTAAGCAAACTCTGCAAATTCCAAAATCTCTATAAACTGAATGTGGTCTTCCACAAATTTGGCATCTAGTATACCCTCTAACGCTAAATTTAGGTTTGCGGGCAGCTTTTGCAATCATTGATTTTTTAGCCATATTACTTTCCTTTTGCAAATGGCACGCCAAATAATTCTAATAATTTTTGTGCCTCTTTATCTGATTTTGCTGTTGTAACGATAGAAATGTTCATACCATGAGTTCTTAAGATTTTATCATATTCAACTTCTGGGAACATTAACTGCTCATCTAAACCAAAATTATAGTTTCCTCTTCCATCAAAACCATCTCTTGGAAGACCTCTAAAGTCTTTAACACGAGGAAGAGCTATAGTAATAAGCTTATCTAAGAAAGCATACATATTGTCTTTTCTTAATGTTACCATTACACCTACTGGGAAGCCTTCTCTTACTTTAAAACCAGCAACTGATTTTTTAGCTTTTGTGATAACTGCTTTTTGCCCAGCGATCAATGAAATAGTATCTGCAACATTTTGTAATACTTTTTGATCTTTTGCTAATTCCCCAGCACCTACACTGATTACAACTTTTTCAATAAAAGGAACAAGCATAGGATTTTTAATATCAAATTCTTTAACTAAAGCAGGTTTGATATTTTGAGTGTATTTTTCTTTCAATCTCATCATCTTATTCTCCTGCCTTTGCTACATTTGAAATATCCATTGGCATTTCTTTATTGATAAAACCGCCATTTGGATTTTTATCACTTGGCTTAACAGCTTTTTTAGCGATTTTACAACCCTCAACAATTACTTTATTTGTCTTAGGAAATACTGCTAAAACTTTACCTGTTTTGCCTTTGTCATCGCCTGCGATAACTTTTACCATATCATTCTTTTTAATTTTTAATTTCATTACAACACCTCCGGTGCTAGTGAAACAATTTTCATAAAGCCACCATATCTTACTTCACGACCTACTGGTCCAAAAATACGTGTTCCGATAGGCTCTCTTTTAGCATCAAGAATAACTGCTGCATTTTCATCAAAACGAATTAAAGAACCATTGTCTCTATGGATTTCTTTTTTAGTTCTAACGATAACTGCTTTTACCACTTGACCTTTTTTAACTTTACCATTTGGTAGAGCTTTTTTTACAGATGCAACAATTACATCACCAACAGTAGCGTATCTTCTTTTGCTACCACCTAAAACCTTAATACACATTAATTCTTTTGCACCGCTATTATCAGCAACTGCAAGCCTAGTAAAACTTTGAATCATTACTCAACTCCTGCTGATACTATAGTTTTTAAGCGAAATGATTTTCTCTTAGAAAGTGGTCTACATTCAATAGCAACTACAGTATTTCCCACTTTAAGTTCATTTCTTTCATCATGAATTAAATATTTTTTAAAGCGTTTTACGATTTTTCTGTATTTTGGGTGAACCACTTTTCTTTCAACCAAAATTGTTGCTGTTTTATCTCCAGCAATTTGAACAACAACGCCTTGAATTTCTCTTTTAAATGCCATTTTCTATCCTTATTTTAAAGCGCTAATTGCAGTATTGATTCTAGCGATGTCTTTTTTAACTTCGCTAATCTCTTTAGGATTAGTTAGCTGCATTGTTTTTAGCTTTTGTCTTAAAGTAAATAAAAGCACCTTTTTTTCTTTTAGCATTGTTGCAAGTTCACCTGCTGTTTTATCTTTAATCTCAGTATATTTCATTTTGGCTCTCTCTTGTAACAAACTTAGTTTTAAATGGCAATTTATGCATCGCTAAAGTTAAAGCTTGTCTTGCCATTTCTTCATTAACCCCTGCCATTTCATAAATAATACGACCTGGTTTAATGTTCATTACCCATTCCTCAACTGCACCTTTACCTTTACCCATACGAGTTTCTAAAGGTTTTTTAGTTAGAGGTTTATCTGGGAAAACTCTAATCCAAGTTTTACCTTGTCTTTTTACAAAACGAGTTAAAGCAATACGAGCTGCTTCGATTTGGCGTGAATTGATACGGCCAGCTTCAGTTGCTTTTAGGGCAAAATCACCAAAAGTAAATTCAGTCCCTCTGTTGGCATAACCTCTGTTACGCCCTTTCATCATTTTACGATATTTTGTTCTTTTTGGCATTAACATGATTATTTACCTCTTCTTGCTCTTCTAGTTTTTTTAGTTGGAGCGTTTTCTTCGGTTTTTTCAGGTTGAACACCCTTTTGTAAAACTTCACCTTTGAAGATCCACACTTTAATACCTATATTTCCATAAGTAGTATGCGCTTCTGCAAAACCGTAATCGATTTTTGCTCTTAAAGTGTGAAGTGGAACACGACCTTCTAGGTACCATTCAGTTCTTGCCATTTCAGCACCACCTAAACGGCCTGAAACCGAAACTTTAATCCCTTTAGCACCTGCTTTTTGCGCTCCTTGAATTACTTTTTTCATTGCTCTTCTAAAAGCAATTCTTTTTTCAAGTTGAGTAGCAACACTTTCAGCTGCAAGCTGAGCTGAAGCACCTGCTTTTCTTTCTTCTTTGATATTGATATTAACTTCTTTTTTGATTAAATCTTGAAGTTCTTTTCTTAAAATATCAACATCACTACCTTTTTTACCAATAATAATCCCTGGTCTTGCAGCTACAACAGTTACTCTTAATTTTTTCGCTGTTCTTTCTACAAGAATTTGGCTAATTCCTGCATAATAAAGTTTTCTTTTTAAAAAAGTTCTGATTTTATAATCTTCACCAATATTTTCTGCTAAATTAGCTTTTGTAGGAAACCATCTTGATTCCCAATTTCTATTAATTCCTAGTCTTAAACCAATCGGATTTACTTTTTGTCCCATATTAGCTTTCCTTTTTCACTGATGCTTTTTTAGCTTTTGTAGTTTTTTCAGCACTTGCTTCTACTTTACTAACTTCTACCAAAATGTGTGAAGTTGGCTTTCTAATACGACTAGCACTTCCTCTAGCTCTTGGTCTAAATCTTTTTAAAACCGCACCAGCATCAACACGACAACTTGAAACAACAACTTCATTTGCTTCAAATCCGCCATTTGCTACAGCACTTGAAATAGCATTTGCTATAAATTTAGCACCTTTATTTGGCATAAATTTCAAACTAGCTAATGCAAGCTCTGCATTCATACCTTGAACTTCTCTAGCAATCAATCTCGCTTTAGTTGGAGATAATCTTATGAATTTAATTAACGCTCTACTCATAAATCTCCCTTACTTACCTATTTTTTTCTGAACAGAGCCTTTGTGACCCTTAAATGTTCTAGTAGGTGCAAATTCACCTAATTTGTAACCGATATGATTTTCAGTAATATATACTGGGATAAAGCTTTTTCCATTATGAACATTAAAAGTTAAACCTATCATATCAGGTATAATAGTGCTGCGTCTTGACCAAGTTTTAATTGGCTTACCATCGTTAGCTTTTTTAGCAGCGATGACTTTTTTCATTACATGGTCATCAACAAAAGGACCTTTTTTTAGTGACCTAGCCATCTTACTTTCCTTTTCTTCTTGAAATTATTAGCTTATCGCTAGCTTTTTTACGGCGAGTTTTAGCACCTTTAGTTGGTTTACCCCATGGAGTAACTGGATGACGGCCTGAATTTTTCTTACCTTCACCCCCACCGTGCGGGTGATCAACTGGGTTCATCGCAGAACCTCTTGTTTGAGGACGAATACCTCTATGGCGGTTTCTTCCTGCTTTACCGATAGTCACATTTGACCATTCTTCATTACCAACTTCACCGATACTTGCCATACATTCAGCTAAAACTTGTCTCATTTCACCACTTGCAAGTCTTAAGATAACATATTTTTCTTCTTTACCCATTAATTGAGCATAAGCACCCGCTGAACGGATCATTTGTCCACCTTTGCCCGGTTTTAACTCGATATTGTGTACAATAGTACCCACTGGGATGTTTCTTAATTTCATAGCATTGCCTGGTTTAATGTCAAGTCCGCTTTCAGCAGCGCAAATAACATCACCAACGCTTAAACCTTTTGGTTGTAAGATGTATCTTTTTTCACCATCTCTATAAGAGATTAATGCAATACGACAATTTCTGTATGGATCATACTCGATTGCTTCAACTTTACCTTCAATACCAAATTTTCTTCTTTTAAAATCTATAATTCTGTAAAGTTTTTTAGCACCTGCTTCTTTATGACGGCTTGTGATTCTACCATTATTGTTACGACCTGCATGAGCTGGAAGTTTTACAAGTAATGAACGCACACTAGCTTTTGCTGTGATATCATCAGAGCTTACACCTGTGATGTATCTTCTACTTGGAGTATATGGTTTATAAGTTTTAATTGCCATCTTATGCCTCCGAACTTTCTAAGCTCACACCTTCTGGTAGCTTAACATAGAATTTTTTAAAGCTATTTCTTTGACCTTCACGACCTCTAAAACGCTTTACTTTTCCATCCATTTTTAAAGAATTAATTCTTACTGGAGTTACACCAAAATATTCTCTTAAAACTTCTTTTAAACCATTTTTAGTCATTTTTGGAGAAGTTTGAATAACTACAACACCTTGCTCTTGAAGGTTTAAGCTTTTTTCAGTGTAAAGTATTGTTTTTATATCAGTAATATCTGCCATTTTAACCCTCTTTTACGATAGATTCAAGCGCTGCTTTTTCAATGATAACAGCATTAAATACAGATACTAAATAAGCATTTACTTCGCTAATATCAACTACATAGCAATTTGCTAAGTTTCTAAAAGCAAGAAGTGTTTTTTCATCTAGTAAATCTTTTACAATTAAAGCATCTTTTAAACCAAGCTTTTTAATAACTGCATTTGCATCTTTTGTTTTACCGCTTTCAATGCTTAAACTATCTACTGAGAATAATGCATTGTTTTGTGCTTTATCAGCCAATGCTCTTTCAAGCGCTAAGCGTTTTTGTTTTTTATTAACTTTTTGGAAATAATTACGATTGTTTGTAGGGCCAAATGCTACAGCACCACCAACCCAAACATTCGTTCTTGTTGAACCTGCTCTTGCACCACCACGACCTTTTTGTCTCCATGGTTTTTTACCACCACCGCTTACATCGCTTCTACCTTTAGTATGAGCTGTGTTTGCTCTAAGGCTAGCAAGATAAGATTTTACATATAAATAAAGGTTGTGAGGATTAACTTCTGCATATTTTGCTGGAAGATCGAGTTCACTAGCTTTTTCAAATTTATCATTTAAAACAGTTACTTTACTCATTTTGCAATCCTTATTTTACCCATAGCACCATTAAATCCTGGTACCGCACCTTTTACTACTAAGATGCCATTTTCTTCATCAAATGAAACTACTTCATTTTTAACAGTAACTTTTACATTACCATAATGACCTGCCATTTTCATACCTGGTTGAACACGACCTGGCCATTCGCGGTTACCGATTGATCCGTGGCGTCTGTGGAATCTTGAACCGTGACTTGCAGGACCTCCGGCAAATCCGTGTCTTTTAACAACCCCACTATAACCTCTACCTTTAGAATTAAAGCTTACTTTTAAGATAGAAGCTTCTTTTAAAGGATTAAGATCAATATCACCTGCTTCTGTGTTTGCTACTTCTAAAGAAGCAAATCTATTATATTCAGCTGAAAGATTGTATTTTTTTTGCTGACCCGCAATGCATTTATTATTTGCTTTGCCTTTTACATAAGCAACCAAAGCTTTTCCATTTTCTACTTCACATACTTTAGTTTGAACAAGTTTAAGTAAGGTTACAGGAATGCTTGGTGTGCTGATTGTTCTACTCATACCAATTTTTTCTACAATGTATTCCATATTCTATCCTTATTTACCCATAGCTCTTACTTCAACATTGACCTCTGGAGCCAAGTCAAGCTTAGTGAGTGAATCTACTGTATCTGGAGTAGCTGCTACAATATCAAGCATACGAGCATGAATTCTCATCTCAAATTGTTCGCGTGAATCTTTATTGATGTGTGGAGATTTCAAAACTGTGTATCTTTTGATTTTTGTAGGCATTGGCACTGGACCTCTGATGTCAGCACCTGTTCTTTTAACAGCTTCTACAATTGCTGCAACTGTGCGATCTAGAACTCTGTGGTCATAAGCTTTTAGCTTAAGCCTGATTCTTTCCATATTTTTTCCTTTGTAAAGAACTCGTTAGACCCATAAGAATCTAACCACCATATAAAATGATGTTGAAATTATATAAAAAGAGCCTTTGCTATGTCAAGAAATTTATGCATTTTTTTTAATTATTTTCCTTTTAAAAAGGATAAAAATTAAATTTTATAAAATTTACAAGATTTTTTATACATTAAGAAAATCTAAGAAAAAATATAGTATGATTTCAAAATCTAAAGGGGCATTAGCTCAGCTGGGAGAGCACAACGCTGGCAGCGTTGGGGTCAGCGGTTCGAACCCGCTATGCTCCACCATTAATTACAAAGAAATTTATGAAATCACTACAATTTTTTTACGATAATTACCCAAAATTTCAAAAATTTGATGAAAGAAAAATTCAAATTCAAACCCATAAAAACATCATTATAAAAGGTGGTTTTGCAAGTGGTAAGAAAAATTTAATTTTAAATTTTTTATCTTTGTACAAAAGTGAAAATATACTTTTTATTGATTGTGATGATTTGAAATTTCAAGCAAGTGCTTTGGTAAATTTGAATTCGTTTTTAACCTATAATCCACAGATTAAATTTTTAGCACTTTGCAACTTTACTCATGATTTTGACTTTACTAGTTTAAAACACCTTAATTTGCAAATCATAATAAGTGTTTGTGATAGCAATTTTCATTTAGATTATTTTGAAGAACTTCATTTAGATTATTTAGACTTTGAAGAATTTTTAAGCTTAAACAAAAAATACGCTGATACTAAAACCATGGTAAGTTATTTTTTACATACAGGACGCAATGTGATTTTAAATCACAACTTTAACACAAACTCATCATACTTAAGAAGTTTTTACACTCCATTAGAGCTTACCATACTCAAACAAATTGCCTTAGAACTCGGGAATGAATTTAGCGTTAATGAGCTATTAAAAACACTAAAAAATACTATAAAAATTTCCAAAGATACCTTATATAAAAGCATAGAAAAACTAGAATCAAACTACACTTTGTATTTTGTAAAAAATCTTGAAAAGAATTTAAAAAAAGTATATTTTTGGGACTTTTCACTAAAAAATTCTCTAAGCATACAAAAAGACTTTAGTGCTTTGTTTGAAAATTTGATTTTAAGCGAGTTGTTTAAATTTGAACAAGAAATTTTTTATACCAAATATTTTGATTTTTACTTACCAAGTCTTAAAAATGCATTTTTATGCTCGCCCTTTAAAGATAAAGATTTACTTAGTTTAAAAGTCAAAAAAATACTTAGTAAAAATCAACTCGCACTTTCGACTATTTATATCATCACGCTTTCACAAAGAGATGAGTTTTTCATTGAAGGGGTGCGCGTGATGATTTTGCCTTTTGATGAGTGGGCTTTAGGAAATTAATCTAACTCATCAAGCTTATGTTGATTTATGATAGAAATAATAAGCTTGGTATAATTACTTTTGATCTCTGAGTATTTTTCCAAATGACTTGCCGCTTCTTTACCATCAAGTTTTTCATTTTGATTTATAGCATCCCACCGCCAAGCTCTAAATTCCTTATAAGCATCATGACGATTTAAATTTAGCAAGTATGAATCCACACTTTCTTGTAAGCTATCAAATATACGAATTTTATGAGTTTTACCTTCACTTCTTTCTTTTGGAATCAAACCTTTCTCACCCCAAGTCCATTCTCCAAATAAATTATTTGCTTCTTTAGCAAAACGACTTGTACCAGTTGCGCTTTCAATAATTGCTTGAGCTATGGCTAAAGATTTTGGAACTTTTTGGATACGCAGTTGGTATTCCTTGTGATCGTATAAATTTTTAACGCGATATTTTTCTTTTAAAAACCATAGTTTTTGCACAGCATTAGAATTTAGTTTTCTAAAATTACTCTTTAAAGCTTCCTCAAAAAAAATATCTATAAATTCTTTTTCATTTTCAATTTCTTTGAAAGAAACATCTAACAAAGCATTGATTTTTTTGATAAAAATTTCACGCTTTTCTTTTATACTTAAAGCGTAATAATGTTTATCAAAACCTGCTATAAATTCAGCTTTTAAAAATAAAAAACTGCTAAGTAAAATTATAATCAGCTTCAAAACAGCACTTTACCTTTCCTCTGAAAAATATTTGATCATCCTCTAATCTAAAATATAAATTTTCTTTGCTTTTTGGCTTTACTAAAATATCATCTTTAACTTTTTGATTTAAATAAGCAAGATAAAAACAAGCTCCCATACCTGTACCACAAGCTAAAGTCTCATCTTCTACCCCGCGTTCATAGGTTCTAACTCTTATAAATTCTTCATTTTCTATTTTAGCAAAATTAACATTTGCATTATATTTTTTACGCACTTCTTTGCATAAATTTACATCAAATTCATTTAAATCATCAACAAAAGTCACCATATGTGGCACACCTGTATTACATCCTTGCCAAATTCTATCTTTATGTTTAAAAGCTTCTTTAATATCCTTCACTCCACTTAATTTAATCTCTACCATGTCATCATCAACAAATGATTTTATAAGTCCTGCTCCGGTTAAAAAATTTAAATATTGTGATTTTTTTAGATAATGATGAGCAAAATGAGCTGCTGCACGCGATCCATTACCACACATATTTGCTTTACTACCATCGCAATTATAAAATTCCCATTCAAAATCATATCTATCATGAGGCACAACTACTATAAGCCCATCAGCACCTATGCCCTCATAACGATTACAAAGAATTCTAGCTAACTCGCTACGATCTTTTTTTTCACCATCTGCAAATACTACAAAATCATTTCCGCTTGCACAATATTTATAAAATTTCATTTTTAACCTTTAAAGTATGTTTTAAAAAATTTAGCACATTTTCTTCAAATTTTTCATAACTTGAAATATTTTTTATCACAAAATCTGCTTTTTTTAGTTTTTCTTCTATGTCAAGTTGCAAATTAATTCTTTTTAAGGCTTCATTTTCATCTAAATTATCTCTTTGTATTAATCTTTTTAATAAAATTTCTTTTGGAGCATAAATCAATATACTTTTTCCTAGATCTTGATAATGATTATTTTCAAAAAATAAAGGTAATTCTATAAAAAAAGCCTTATTTTTTTTATCTAAAATTAGTGCTTTTTGTAAAATTTCTTCTTTGATTTTAGGATGTAAAAAACCTTCTAACTTTTTTTTGGCGTTTAAATCATTAAATACAATAGCACCAAGCTTTTTTCTATCTATTTTTCCTGCTATGATTAAATCATTATTATCAAAAAGTTTAGCTATGGAATTAGCATTTTCATTTAAAAGCTCATGAGCTATCACATCTGCACTTAAAGTATCAAAACCCAAATTTTGAACTATTTTTATAAAGCTTGACTTTCCACCTGCTATACTTGAAGTCACAAAATAAGCATTTTGCATAATTTAACCTTAAAATATTTTTAGTTAAAATACCTTTTAAATTCTTAAAGGAAGATAAATGAATATAAGCTATGAAGATGCGGGCGTAAGTATAGATAATGGTAATACTTTTGTAGAAGCAATCAAGCCTTTAGTAAAAGAAACTTTTAATGAAAATGTTTTAGGTGGCATAGGTTCTTTTTCAGGTGCTTTTGCCATGCCAAGTGGTTTTAAAAATCCTGTTATGCTAGCAGCAACAGATGGGGTAGGCACAAAGTTGCGTCTTGCTATTGATAGTCAAAAATTTGACACAATAGGCGAAGATTTAGTAGCAATGTGCGTGAATGATTTAATTTGCAATTTTGCTACGCCTTTGTTTTTTCTAGACTATTATGCAAGTGCAAAGTTAGATGTAGAAGTAGCTAAAAAGGTTGTAGCAGGGATTGCTAATGGTTGTAAAAAAGCAAATTGTGCCTTAATAGGCGGAGAAACTGCTGAAATGCCTGGAATGTATCATAACAATGACTTTGACTTAGCAGGTTTTTCAGTGGGCATGGCTGAAAAAGATGAAATAGATAGAAGAAATTTTGTAAAAAATGGAGATATTTTACTAGCTTTGCCTAGTAGTGGGCTTCATTCTAATGGATATTCTTTAGCTAGAAAAGTATTATTTGAAGCACAAAAGCTTAAGTTTGATGATAAAATAGATGGTAAAAATTTAATCGATATTTTACTTGAACCTACAAGAATTTATGTAAAAGACTTTTTAAAATTAAAACCTTTCATCAATGCACTAGCTCATATAACAGGTGGTGGTTTAGTAGAAAATTTACCTAGAGTTTTTCCAAGAGGAATAGGTGCTATTATTAGAAAACATCATCTAAAAACTCCTGAAATTTTTTATCAAATAGGCCAAAGCGTAGAAGAAGCTGAAATGTATAGAAGCTTTAACATGGGTGTGGGCTTAGTTATGGTGGTAGATCCATCTAATGTAGGAAAAGTTTTAGAGAACTCAGATGCTTATGTAATAGGCGAAGTTGTGCTAAATGAAGGGGTTGTTTTAGAGTAAAATCTCTTAGACTTTCTAAGAGATTTTATTTTTTAGTTTAGCGGATGAAGTTCATTTGCATAAAAGCTTACTGAATTCATACCTTCTTTGATAGCCCATTCATAAGCTTTTACTACAAATTCCCAGTTAATGTGTGCGTAGAATTTGTCTAAATACACAGGGCGTGCATTACGGTGATCTACATAGTAAGCATGCTCCCACACATCAACTACTAAAAGTGGAACTTTACCTTCAGTGATAGGTGTAGCAGCATTGCTTGTAGCTACTAATTCTAATTTTTGATTTTGAGTGTTATAAACTAGCCAAAACCAACCAGAACCAAATACTCCTGTAGCTCCTTTGATGAATTCTTCTTTTAAATTTTCCATAGAACCAAAGTCTTTTTCAACCGCTGCTTTAAACTCATCACTTAAAGAACAGCCACAACCACAGCATGTTTTTGGCTTAATGCAGTCAAAATAAAAGTCATGATTATACACTTGAGCAGCGTTGTTAAAAATTCCGCCATTTGAGTTTTGTATGATATAAACTAAATCTTTTCCTGCAAATTCAGTATCTTTGATAAGATTGTTTAGGTTGTTTACATAAGTTTGATGGTGTTTGCCATGATGAAATGCAAAAGTTTCTGCACTCAAAAAGTCTCCAAAAGCGTCTGCTTCATAAGGTAGTTTTCTTAATTCAAACATATTGTTCTCCTTTTTTTAAATTTTATAGCATTCTAACATAGTTAAGTTAAAAAAGACTAAATGAGTCTTTATTTTTCAAAAAGTATTACTTTGCCTTGCTCTAAGCTTTTTGCTACATCGATAATGCGTTGATTTTTACTACCTTTAAATTTTAAAGATAAGTCTTTTTGCTCTAAAATAAACTTCCCATCTATCAAAACATCAGCTAAGATAAGTAATTCTTTTTTTGATTTTTCTTCTAATAGCTCTTCATAAGTAAAACCTGTATATATAGTAAGATCAAGCCCTAAAGCCTTAATGTGTTTTGCTAGAATACTTAAATTTTTTGCTTGCATAAAAGGCTCCCCGCCACTAAAAGTAACACCTTGGAGCAAAGGATTTTTACAAATATCATCATACAAACTTGCTAAATCTTGCAAATATCCTTTGTTAAAATCATGTGTTTGTGGATTATGACAACCTTTGCAATGATGAGGGCAGCCTTGAGTAAAAATCACATAACGCAAACCATAGCCATCGACTATGGATTCTTTTATGACACCAGCTAATCTAAGAAAAATCGTGTTTAATTCTTGCATGAACTTCAGCTTTTTTAGCGTCATTAAAACGATCAAGCGTTCCTACTAAATAGCCTGTGATTCTTCTTATGCGTTCAAATTTAATATCATCTTCTTTTCTATGGCACTTTGGACAAAACTCATCTATCACACCACTATAACCACACACTGGATCCCTATCTAGTGGGAAATTAATCGAGCCATAGCCTATATTGCTTTCTTTCATACATTTTATAATGCGTTCAAAACTTTCTAAATTCTTACTCACATCGCCGTTTAATTCTACATAAGTAATATGCCCGCCATTATTTAGCTCATGATATGGGGCTTCGATTTGAATTTTTTCATATATACTAATAGGAAAATCCACAGGAATATGAAAAGAATTAGTATAAAAATCTTTATCGGTTATGCCTTTTAAAATGCCGTATTTTTTTTGATCTAGTTTTAAAAATCTTCCACTTAAACCCTCAGCTGGGGTAGCTATGAGTGAAAAATTAAGCTTATCTTTGAGTGCTTTTTCATCGACAAATTCACGCATAAAACGCACGATTTGCAAACCTAAATCCCTTGCTTCTTGACTTTGTCCATGATGAGAACCTACTAAAGCTATTAAACTCTCACAAAGTCCTATATAACCTATAGCTAAAGTCCCGTGTGCTATGATTTTTTCTACGCTATCATTTTCTTTTAAAGAATCTGAATCTATCCAAATTCCCTCGCCCATTAAAAATGGGAAATTTTTAACCTTTTTTAGACTTTGAATTTTATATCTATGAAGTAATTGCTCATACACAAGCTCCAATTTTTCTTTTAAAAGTGAGTAAAAAAGCTCTAAATTTCCTTTGGCTTCTATGGCTAAACGCACAAGATTTATACTTGTAAAGCTTAAATTTCCCCTGCCGCTTGTGATTTCTTTGCTCTCATCATAAACATTTGCCATAACCCTAGTTCTACAACCCATATAAGCTACTTCGCTATTATAATCACCCTTTTTATAGTATTTTGCATTAAAGCTTGCATCTAAAAAGCTAAAATTTGGAAAAAGTCTTTTAGAAGCACATTCTATAGCGAGTTTAAAAAGCTTGTAGTTTGGATCTTTTTCATTATAATTAATACCTTCTTTTACTTTAAAAATTTGCACAGGAAAAATTGGTGTTTCACCATTTCCTAAGCCTTTCATCGTGGCTTTGAGTAAATTTTCTATTACCATTTGCCCTTCAAAAGAAGTATCGGTGCCATAATTTAGCGTGCTAAAAGGCACTTGAGCTCCTGCTCTTGAGTTCATAGTATTAAGATTATGCACCAAAGCTTCCATAGCTTGAAAAGTCGCATCTTGGGTTTGCTTTAATGCTCTTTTGTAAGCATAAGCATTTGCTTGTTTTAAAAAATTCTCATCACTATTTAAATCAAGCTTTAAAAGCTCTTTAAAGCATTCTTTTTCGCTTGAAACTTGAAAATTAGCATTTTTAAAGCATTGCTCATCTAAGTTTTGCTCTAATTTTATTTCAAAAAAAGCATTTATAGCCTTTTTATACTCTTTTTGAAAAGTCTTTGCCACACCCTTTGCCATAGCAAAATCAAAATTTGGTATAGATTGACCTCCATGCATTTCATTTTGATTAGCCTGTAAAGCAATGCAAGCTAAAGAAGCATAAGATCTGATATCATTTGGCTCACGCAAACTTCCATGTCCAGTGCTAAAACCATTTTCAAAAAGCTTTAACAAGTCTATTTGACAACAAGTTTGTGTTAGCATATAAAAGTCTTTATCGTGTATATGTATATCGCCATTTTTATGTGCATTTGCGATATGTTTTGGTAAAATACACTCATCTACATAGTATTTTGCTCCTTCTGAACCATATTTTAACATCATACCCATAGCACTATCTGAGTTGATATTAGCATTTTCTCTTTTTAAATCAGCTTCTTTAGAATCTTTGAAAGTTAAATCATCATACAAATTTAGCAAATCATAGCTACCATTGCGGATTTGTGTTCTTTTTTGGCGGTATAATATATAAGATTTTGCAGTATTGATTAAAGCATTTTTTATTAAAACCTCTTCAACTTTATCTTGAATTTGTTCTACCTGTGCATGATTTTCATCAAGTAAAGCTACAACCTCATCACAAAGCTTACCTAATTCATCATTTTCTAATTTTTTATCAGTAGAGTTTATATTGGCTCTAAAAATAGCATTTTTAATTTTAAAAATATCAAATGCAACTTGACTTTTATCTCTTTTTGTAATAAATTTTATTTTCATGTAAATTTTCCTAAAAAATAATCTCTAGAAGCTAAAAAATAACGCTTTATGAAGATAAGTTTAGTACAAAAACTTGATGAAAAACTTAAAAAGATAAAAGAAAAATTCACACAAAAATTGTGTGAATTTTGTTTATTCTAATTCTATACCTTTTACTGCATAAAGTTTATCAATACCACGATTTCCAAACATTTTTTCAGTATTACAATCCTTTTGGATATTCCACTCATCTAATTCATGATGGAAATTTTTGCAATTGTGAAAAAGATATGCCATAGTAATTACATTTTGCACATCCCAATTCACAACACTATGCTCATACGCATGACAGTTTTCAAAACAATGTGCCATTCTGGTAGTATTTGAAGTTTTCCAATGCAATAAAGAATGATTAAAATTAACACAATTAAAAAACATATAAGACATATCTTTTAAATTTTGAGTATCCCATTTTGATAAATCTTGATTAAAATTTTTGCAGTTAAAAAACATACTTGCCATATTTTCAACTTTAGAGACATTCCAGCGTGACAAATTTGCATTAAAACTTTCGCAACAATAAAACATATAAGACATATCTTTAGCATTTGATACATCCCAATGTTCAATACCTAAAAAATCCAATCTTTTAGAATAATAAAATACATAAGAAAAATCATCAATCAAAGATACATCAATATCCCTTAGAGAAATTCTTTCATTATGCACCAAATTCATTAACTCATTTTTGCTTTTAGGTCTATACATTTTGTCCTCCTTTTTGTATATTTTAAAAAACAAGTGTGAAGTCAATGTAAAAAATTTACAAATTATTAACAATAACTTTCAATATATTAATAATAAGTATTTTAAAATAAACTTAATTTAAATAAGAGAAAACAAATACAAAATATTTAAATCAAACAATGTAACTTTTTGTAAAATATGACAATGATTATCAAAAAAAGCGGATATAAAATAGTAAGTGGTGACCCATACGAGACTCGAACTCGTGTTACCGCCGTGAAAGGGCGATGTCCTAACCGCTAGACGAATGGGCCATTTTGCAGTTTTAAGATGAAATTATAACAATTTTTACTTAATAATTATTTAAGGCATTAAAAAATACCTTAAATATCGATTTCTATCCCTACAGGAGCATGATCTGAGCCAAAAATATCATCTCTTATAAAAGCATTTTTAAGTTTATCTTTTAAGCCATTAGAAATGAAAAAATAATCAATCCTCCAGCCTACATTTCTTTCTCTTGCTTTCATTCTATAACTCCACCACGAATACTTTTCTTTAACATCGCCATTTATATGTCTAAAAGTATCTATAAAACCTAATTTTAATAAATCATCTATCCAAGCACGCTCAATCGGTAGAAAACCTGAAGTTTTTTCATTAGCTTTTGGGTGGGTTAAGTCTATCTCACGATGTGCGGTATTAACATCTCCACAGATGATAATTTCTTTACCTTCTTTTAAAAGTTTATCTAAATATACTAAAAAGTCATTATAAAATTTCATTTTAAAATTCAAACGCTCTTCATCTTTTTGACCATTTGGAAAGTAAATATTAAACAAAACTACATTTTTAAAGCTATGCTCTAAAACTCTACCCTCATCATCATCAAAAAACTCACATTTTTTTACCTCACAATCAAAATTACACAAGCTCATTACACCTGAATACCCTGCTCTTTTAGCACTATTTGAATACATATGTTTAAAAGGATACTCATAAATTCTTTTTGGAAATTTATCCTCGTGTGCTTTGATTTCTTGAAAACCTATAAAATCAATTTCTTCTTTTTCAATCCAATCAAGTGCATTTTTATCACAAATTGCCCTTAGGCCATTTACATTCCATGATAATAATTTCATAATTTAATCCTTAAACTTACAAAAAGCAAAATCATACCATAAAGATATTAAGTTAACCATTTTTATTTATAATTAAATCTTTAATTTTGAAAGGATTTCATGAAATTTTTTAATATATCGTGGCTTAAATTTATTATTTTGAGTGCTTTTTATATAACTAGTATCAATCTGAAATTGTTTTCTTATATTCACGAAAATTTACATCCTCATAATAATGATATTTCCATTATTTTATATATAATTATATATTTTGCACTATTAGTTGGAATTTTCGCTTTATTATTTTTGCCTTATCTTAGCAAGATTTTAATGATTTTTTTAATAGGCGTGAGTTCAATTAGTAGTTATTTTATGATCAATTATGGTGTTATTATAGATCATGATATGATTAGAAATGCTATGCAAACTGATCAAAAAGAAGTACGCGATCTGATTAATTTTAATATTTTTGTTTATATATTTTTTACTTTTGTGATTCCAGCATTTTTAGTTATAAAAATTAAAATAGAATATCACAATATCAAAAAACATTTAATCATCAAATTTGGCACTTTATTTGTTGCTTTATTTGTTGCTTTTGGATTGCTTGGAATTTTTTCAAAAAGTATTGTACCATTTTTAAGAACTTATAATGAAGTAAGAGTTTATAACACTCCTTTTTATCAAATTTATTCAGCAATTAAATATATAAAATTAGAAGTTATTCCAGAAAAAGAACTTCAAAAGATAGCTTTAGATGCGAAAATGGAAAAAGACTTAAACAAAACTATGATTTTAGTCATAGGGGAAACCGCTAGAGCAAATAACTATTCTTTGGGTGGTTATACCAAAAATGATACTAATTTTTATACCAAAAACGAACCTAATTTAATATATTTTGACAATGTAAGCTCTTGTGGGACAGCAACTGCTAGAAGTTTACCTTGTATATTTTCAAGACACAAAAGAGCTGCTTTTGACAATAGTCTTTATGAAGAAAATGCTTTAGATATTTTACAAAGAGTTGGAGTTCAAAGTGTTTGGCTTGGAAATAATTCTGGAGGTTGCAAAGGAAACTGCGATCGTATAGCACATAAATTGATTTCAAAAGATTATGATGAGAGCTTACTTGAGCTTGTAAAAGAACAATTACAAAATCCATCTTCAAGTAAAATCATAGTCGTTCATTTGCAAGGTTCTCATGGACCAGCTTATTTTAAGCGCTATCCAAATGAGTTTAAAAAATTTACGCCAACTTGCGATACAAATGAATTACAACAATGCTCGCAAGAAGAATTAACTAATACCTATGACAATACTTTACTTTATACAGATTTTATCATCAAAAGTCTTATTGACTTACTAAAGCAAAGTCCTTCACAAAATACTTCATTGTTATATGTATCAGACCATGGAGAAAGTTTGGGAGAAAATGGAATTTACCTTCATGGAATGCCCTATTTTATAGCACCAAAAGAACAAACTCATGTTCCTATGATTCTTTGGAGCAAAGATAATAATTTAATCCAAGAATTACAAAAAAAGAAAGATTATAAATTATCTCAAGATAATATTTTTTCAAGTTTATTAGGATATTTTAATGTCCAAACTAAAGAATATGAAGAAAACTATGACTTATATAGTAAAAATTTAAAGGAAAATCCTTAATGAAGCCAAAGTATTCTTTATTTAAAAATGCAAGTTATGCCTTTAGTGGCATTAAATTCTTGCTTAAAGATGAAATGGCTTTTAGAATAGAATTTGCCATTATCTTACCTTTGATTTTTGTAAGCTTATTTTTACCTGTGAGTTTTTTAGAACATTTTGTGCTTATTTTAGTATTAGTTTTGATTTTAATTATAGAGGCATTAAATTCTGCCATAGAAGCTTGCGTGGATCTTTGTACGAGCGAATTTCACATCTTAGCTAAAAAAGCAAAAGATTGTGCGAGCGCTGGGGTGTTTTTTAGCGTTGTTTTGGCTATAATTACTTGGAGTTTTATTCTTTTTAATATGGCTAGAGAATGGATGATAAAGTAAAAACACTATGCATAAAAATCTTTGGTAAAAAACGCTTTGAAATTTTAGAATTTTTAGCCCTTCATGCTAATGAAGATGGCTTTGTCTTTGCAAATATCGAAGAACTTTCTAAAAAGTTAAACATCAGTAAACCAACCATCATTTCTACTTTTAAATTTTTAGAAGAAAAAGCTTTGCTTGAAAAGCTCAAAAACGGCTTATATAAACTCAAATAGGAGATAAAATGACGCTTAAAAACCCTTTGGATATGCATTTACATTTACGCGATGAAAGCATGCTTGAACTTGTAGCTCCATTTAGCGCAAAAGACTTTAAAGCGGGAGTTATCATGCCAAATTTAATCACTCCGCTTACTGAAATAAACGCATTAAAAGCTTATAAAGAACGCATTTTAAAAGCATGTAAAAATGAAGATTTTACGCCTTTGATGACTTTATTTTTTAAAGACTATGATGAGCAATTTTTAGAAAAAGCTAAGGATGAAATTTTTGCTATCAAACTTTATCCTGCAGGCATAACTACAAATTCAGATAATGGAATTTCAAGCTTTGATATAGAAAAGTTAAAACCTACACTAAATGCTATGAGTGAGCTTGGCCTGCCTTTACTTGTACATGGAGAAACAAATGATTTTGTAATGGATAGAGAGGCAAATTTTGCTAAAATCTATGAAAAATTAACTAAAAATTTTCCAAAATTAAAAATTGTAATGGAACATATTACCACTAAGGTTTTGTGTGATTTATTAAAAGATTATGAAAATTTATACGCAACTATCACTTTACATCATTTAATGATAACCCTTGATGATGTAGTAGGTGCTAAGATGGACCCACATTTGTTTTGCAAACCTATTGCAAAACGCTATGAAGATAAAGACGCTTTATGTGAGCTTGCTTTTAGCGGCTATGAAAAGGCTATGTTTGGAAGTGATAGCGCACCTCATCCTTTGCATACTAAAGAATGCTGCGGGTGTGCAGCTGGCGTATTTAGCGCACCGGTGATTTTACCTGTATTAGCTGAACTTTTTGAAAAGCACTCAAATGAAGCAAATTTACAAAAATTTATTTCAGATAATGCTTGTAAAATCCATAATCTTAAATTTGAAAAAGATAAAATCATCACTTTAGAAAAACAAGAATGGCAAGTAGCGCAAAAATACGGCGATGTAGTGCCATTTATGGCGGGAAAAACTTTAAATTTCAAGGTTATTTAGCCTTGAAATTTAATCAATAATCAAAAGTTTTATCTTAGCTTCTATAATCTCTTCTACCTCATCTTTTACAAAGCTTTCTAACTCTTGTTTGTTTGCATTAATGCCATTCATACTCAAATGCCATAAGGCATTTTCTATCGCACTATCCTTATCTCTTTTTACCACTCTAGTTTCATTAAAAATTTCACTCTCATAAGAAATATTTTGCGCATTTAAAAAACTTTGCAAATCCTCTTCATAAAAACCTTTAAAATGCGTGTTAAAATGCTCAAATATAGGATCTAAAAAGCTACTTTTGCGCCTACTCGCCCAGCCTAAATATACTTTTTTAGAAGCTAAGCTTAAAAAAGCTTTATAGTCTTTTTCATTTTGCAAAGCAGGAGACATGCTCAAAAAGGCTAAATCAAAATTTGTGTTATTGTTTTTATAAAAGTTTTCAAAGTCTAAATTTAAAGTTTTTATATTTGATATAGCATGAGTTTTTGCATCTTCTTGTAAAATTTCAAGCATAGCACTAGAGCTGTCTATACCTAAAACACTTTTTGCTTTTTGTGCTAAATGCAAAGTCCAAACACCGCTCCCACAGCCTATATCCACCACGATTTTGCCTTGTAAAGATCTAAGTTTTGCAAAAGTGGCTTTTTGAATTTCGTTTAAGCTAGAACTATATCTTGCATAGCTTTTTGCTTTTTTATTCCATAAATTCATCTTCACTCCTTATTTTTTCTAATATAGTATAATATTTTTTTGTTTTTAGAAAGGAAAATTATGCGTGTATTGTTTTTGTGTTTGATTTCATTTTTAAGTATATATGCCAAAGATTTAGTAAGTGTTAGTATAGCCCCACAAGCTTATTTTGTAAAGCAAATTGCTAAAGACACTTTGGACATCAATATAGTCATACCACCTAATGCAAATGAGCATACTTTCGAATTTAAACCAAGTGGTATTTTAAAACTTGAAAAAAGCGATATTTACTTCACAGCAAATTTAGAATTTGAAAAAATTTGGATTTTAAAACTTAAAGATAATCTCAAAAATACCAAAATCATCTCTACTCAAAATGGCATTGATTTTATACCTTTACAAGAGCATGCTCACGAAGGACACCATCATCATGGAGATGACCCTCACACATGGCTTGATCCACTTTTAGCAAAAACTCATGCTAAAAATATCACTTTAGCACTTATAGAACAATACCCGCAAAATAAAGCATTTTATGAACAAAATTTAGAAAATTTCTTAAAAGAAATGGATACATTAAATTTACAAATACAAGCTTTATTTAAAAACACAAACAATAAGCATTTTTTAGTTTATCATCCATCTTGGGGGTATTTTGCAAAAAGATATCATCTAAGTCAAATTCCTGTTGAAATAGAAGGAAAAGAACCTAAGCCAAAAGACTTGGCCAAGCTTGCAAAACTCATACAAAAAGAGCAAATAAAAGCTATTTTTGTACCTAAAGGAGCTAATAATAATACCATTAAAGCTATGGCAAGTAATTATAATCTTAAAATCATAGAACTTGATCATTTGCCAAGTGATTATGAAAATGAACTTTTAAAAGATGCAAAAAATATAGCAAGCGTTTTACAATGATAAAAATCAATATTAAAAATTTAAACTTTTCATATAACCAAGATGAGGTTTTAAAAAATATCAACCTAAACTATGAAAGCAAAGACTTTTTAGCCATAGTAGGGCCAAATGGCGGGGGTAAATCTACACTTTTAAAACTCATACTAGGCTTACTAAATAGCCATAAAAATATAAACTTTGAAAGCTTAAGTTTAAAAGATATAGGTTATGTCCCACAAAATACTTTAGCTAATCCAAACTTTCCAGTACGCGTGCTAGAAGTGGTGATGATGGGAAGGGTGGATAAAAAATTCTTTGGTTTTTATACCAAAAAAGATCAAGAGCAAGCCTTGCTAGCCTTAGAAAAAGTAGGTATGAGAAATTTTTGGGATAAAAAAATCAATGAACTAAGCGGAGGCCAAAGACAAAGAGTTTATATAGCAAGAGCCCTAGCAAGTGAATGCAAACTTTTAATCCTTGATGAGCCTACTGCAAGCATAGATACCAAAGGCTCGGTGCAGATTTTTGAGCTTTTGAAAAAATTACACGAAAGTGGGGTTGGCGTGATAGTAATATGCCATGATTTAAATGTAAGCTTAGCTTATGCAAATAAAATCGCATATTTAAACAAAGAATTATTCTTACATGAAAACACCCCTGAAAAAAAGGCACATTTACTAGCGCATTTAAGCCAAAATCACACGCATTTTTGTGATGTGGAGCTTAGCTTGGAGCAGTGTTGCTGTGAAGGAAAAAACCATGCTTGAACTTTTATCTAGCTCTTTTATACAAAATGCTTTTTTGGCTGCATTTTTAACTAGCATTGCTTGTGGGATTATGGGGACTTTGATCATGATCAACCGCTTAAGTTCTATGGCAGGAGGCATTACACATGGGGCTTTTGGGGGTATAGGCATAGCATTTTATTTTGGTTTGCCAGTACTTGTTAGTACGAGCTTATTTACTCTTTTTTTAGCCTTGCTTGTAGCGTTTTTAGTACAAAAATATCCTTTTAGAAGTGACAATATAGTCGGGGTTATATGGGCTTTTGGAATGGCTGTTGGTATCATACTCATAGACTTAACCCCTGGGTATAATGGTGATTTAATGGGGTATTTATTTGGTAGTATTTTGTCTGTGCCTACACAAGATATAGTTTTATTTGCAGTGATTGATGTGATTTTTATCATTTTAGTATTGCTTTTTTATCGTCAATTTGAAATTCTAAGCTTTGATAAAGAATTTGCAAGCTTAAGAGGGGTTAAAACCAATCTTTTTCACTATCTTTTAATCGCAATGATGGCTTTTTGTATTGTTATAAGTATCAAAGTAGTAGGACTTATACTTGTGATAGCTTTACTTAGCATACCTGCATTTATCGCTGAGAGCTTTTCTAAAAAGCTTGGTCAAATGATGATCATCTCTACGCTTTTGAGCATAAGTTTTTGCGTGATAGGGCTTTTTGTGAGTTTTTATTATAACCTTGCAAGCGGAGCATGCATTATAGCAAGCGCTTGTATAGCTTTTGTGCTTTATCTTTGTTTTAGTGCTTTTTTAAAGAAAAGTTGAAATTTACTTTTACTTTAAAACACTATTTTCATGCACTCTTAAAAAACTAGCAAATTTTGGTTTGCCATTTTTGGTTAAACCATTGTATTTAAAAGTAATTATAGCACCAATTGGCGGAGGATTTAAGCGATCGCTTTCTTTAAAACCTGAACCTATTTTAAAACTCACTTTTTTACCCTCAATCACTGCTTCACAAAGTAAAGATCCTATTTTACCTTCAAATTTTCCCTTACCTTCAAAATGCTTTTTTACAACACATTCTGTATCATCAAAAGGTTTTAGTTTAAAAGCATTATTTGATCTTTTCTTTTCATAAGGTGCATTGTTTAATCTTATGATTATACCCTCGCCCTTATGCAAAATGATATCTTGGTAAAATTGCTTTAAATGATTTTTATCTTTAATGGAAACTTGTGGAATAATTTTTATATAATCATTTGGATTTTTAGCTAAATACTTTTTCAAAACTTCTAATCTTGCTTCTAAAGTACAAAGATCAAGTTTAAATTCCTCACAAGCATTTGGCACATCAAAGACATTATAACTTACTTTTTGCCAAAGTTTTTCATCAGGGTTTTCTTGGCGTATTAAAGATGAAATTTCTTCAAAAGAAGCTCTTTTTATCCAAAGTTCTCCATCTAACTCAAATTTAGGAAAGTTTTTTGTGAAAAATAAAGGAAGTTTTATAGTATTTCCTGCTCTTGTTTGCATAGACTTACCATTCCAAAGACCTCTTATACCATCGAGTTTTTCACTCATGAGATAATGGCTTAAATTTACATCTTTAAATGCTTTTTCATCATAAACTTTAAAAAGCAAAATATCTTTTGCAAAAAGAGAATTTAAAAAGAGAGTAAAGAGAAAAGCAAGGCTAAAAAGCCTTGCAATAAGATTAAAGTGCTTTTTTAGCAGCATCTGCAATTTTTGCAAAAGCAGCTGCGTCATTCATCGCTAAATCAGCTAAGATTTTTCTATCAAGCTCAATGCCTGCTTTTTTAAGACCATTTATAAATCTTGAATAACTAATATCATTTAGTCTGCAAGCTGCATTGATACGCACTATCCAAAGACGACGAAAATCGCGTTTTTTGCGGCGTCTATCACGATACGCATAAACCAAACTTCTTTCTAATTGTTCTTTAGCTTTTCTAAAGTGTTTGCGGCGACCACTATAAAAACCACGCGCAAGTTTTAAAACTTTTTTATGTCTGCGGCGTCTTACAACACCTGTTTTTACTCTTGCCATATTTATCCTTTCACAAATTGGCGTTCGTTAAACGAATCTTGCCCTTTAAAACAAGGGGAGTTTGAATGACTTTCGTCAAAAACTAAATTTAAGCGGGCTTAAATTCCTAACATTTTTTCAACCGCTTTAACATTGGTTGAGTGAACATACTTAGAAGTGCGGAGATCACGCATTCTTTTAGCAGGTTTTTTAGTCAAAATGTGGCTTCTATAAGCAGCACCTCTTTTGATTTTATTTTTACCTACTTTGAAGCGTTTAACAGCACTTTTAACGCTTTTCATTTTTGGCATGTGTATCCTTTGGATAAATTTTTTCATAAAAGAAAGCTATCATTTTACTATAACTATGCTTTAGAAAAATTAAATTTTTATGACACAACCTGTCACAAGGATTTAATATGATTTTATTAATTTTATAAAATCCAATAAAGGAGTCAAATGGCAATAGTAATTGGTATTATAGTTATGATAGCTACTGCTATATGGGCTATAGTTTGTGGTACTTTTTGGGCTTTATTTTTGTTTGTAGTGTGGTGCGTTATATTACCAAGTTTATTTTTAATAGAAAAATACGGAATTATAAATGTAGCAGTTTCTTATGTGCTAATTTTAGCAGGCGTAGTAGTACTTGCAAGGATAATTAAAAGTAAACAATACTAAAAACCTTGACAATACGGGGGGGGGGTATTGATATAATTGACATAAAAAATAATAAGGAGGGTTAAATAATATTAAAACATAATTTTCCTTGCACTTCATGTGGAGCATGTTGTAAAAATATTAATGGCATTGAAGAGTTGAAACACTTTAATATAAATGGTGTTTGCATTAATTTACAAGAAGATAACTCTTGTAAAATTTACAACGAAAGACCCTTAGTATGCAGAGTGGAAGATTTTTACAATAAATATTTTAAAGACACTATGAGTAAAAAGGATTTTTATAACGAAAATATAAAAATATGTAATTTATTGCAAGATAAATTGAAGCTAGATAAAAAATACAAAATAAATTTAATAACAAAGGAGATTTAAAATGGCAGTTCCATTTATTTTAGGCGGAATAGCTTTAGCAACAGGTGTATTTGGTGCTAAAAAAGCATACGATGGTTATCAAGATAAGTGTGCAGCAGAAGGTTAGATAATAATGCTAAAGCTATTTTTAATTATGCAAAAGAAAATTTAGACGTAGCTAGAAAAAATGCTGAACAAGCTTTGGAAAATTTAGGGCATGCAAAGTTGCATATTCATCAAAATTCTTTTAAAGAGTTTATTGATATTTTTTCTAAACTTAAAAATGTAGAAAGCGATGATTTTTCTAAAGATGATTTAAAATTTAATATTAATGAATTTATAGAATTTACCAAAGAAAGTGTAATTGACTTTACAAAATTAACAGCAGGTGGGATAGCATCTCTTGGTGCTGGGGCTTTAGCTGGTATTGGAGCTTATGGTAGTGTTGGATTACTTGCAAGCGCTTCTACCGGAACTTTAATTTCTACACTGAGTGGCGCAGCGGCTACTAATGCTACTTTAGCATGGCTTGGAGGAGGTAGCTTAGCTGCGGGTGGATTTGGAATGGCTGGTGGAATGGCTGTTTTAGGTGGTATAGTAGCTGCGCCTGTTTTAGCAGTTGGAGGATTTTTATATTCTAAAGTTGGAGAGCAAGCTTTGGACGAAGCAAAAAGTAACCTACATAAAGCAAAAGCAGTAGCAAGTGAAATGGATACTGCAAGAATTGCAACAACAGCAATCGGTTCTATTGTAAATGAATCTCTTATAGCTATACAAAATTTAGATGGAATTTTAATTAAAGAATTACAAACTTTTAAATTAATGATTATAAGAGAAAATGATTATTCTAAATTTACTGATGGTGAAAAAACATATACTCAATTTATTGTAAATTTAGTAAAAGCAATTAGTGGTATTTGTAAGGTAAATGTACTAACTGAAGATGGCATAGTAAATAAAGAATTTAAAAAAGCTGTCCAAATAGCACAAAATTTAAATAAAGAAATACAAACTATTTAAAAGCGGAATTTCCGCTTTTAAAATAAGGAAGATATCATGAATACTGTATCATTGTTTGATGAATTACTAGAAGAACTAGGGACCCAAAGTTTAGCAAGATTAGGTCTTAATATATTTAACACTAGCTCATATGAAGCCTATATGGAAAGTACAAAACTTACAACAAATATGCAAAAAGCTACGCAACAGCATGGCAATAACCCAAATGGTTTTGGTCAATTGTATGAAACACTAGAAGTTGGTAAAGAAAATATCAGCAACGCATATAATAAAAATAAAAATAGAAGCTTCACAACAGATGAGCTTGCCGAAATAAGCAAAGTCTTCAAAGGGGAAAATATTGATCTATACAAAAAAGAGACAATTTTGGCAAATTATAGCGATGAAGAAATTAAAAATTTGACAAACAATGTCAATCTAGACAACTTAACCAAAACAAATCATACTATAGTAGATACCGTAACTTTAAACGAAAAAGGCGAAATAGCTAAAACAGAACAATTAAAAGCTGTTAATGATAGTATATTTGGAAAAGAATATAATAGATATTTTGAAGTGATTAAAAATGGAAATTTAGACTATATAAAACTGATAAAGAAACTTACGAAAGGGCGCAAAAAGAAATAGAAAAATTAGAAAATAACATAAAAAAAGCCCCTGAAGAAAAAAAATCAACTTTAGAAAAAAAACTTCAAGAATATAAAAGCAAATTTTCTTTTCTTACTCAAGGTAACGAGAGAGAAAAAGCTGGCTACACAAAAGAAACTAATTCTAAAAACCACACAGACAAATATCAGGCCTTAAAAGAAGTATATATTATTCAAGCAAAACAAGCTACTATAAATGTTTTTCAAACTGGAGCTAGCGATGCTGGTGTTGTTGTTCTTAGTACATTTGCAAGCGGTGTTATAACTGAACTTAAAAGCGAATTTATAAAAAAAGAACATGAGGATTTTGATGTAAGATTTAAGCGTTTATTATCAAGAGTAATTGAAAACGGGAAAGATGCTTTTATAAGAGGAGCTAACTATGGTATTATAGATGTTATTGTTGGAATTGCTTCGCAATATTTTAAAAGAATTGGTGGGCACTTAAAAGCTTTGTGGAAAAATTTAAGAAGTGGTTTAAAATCTATATGGAATGCAATATATGCTTATATAACTAGTAAAATTAAAAGTTTTGACGAACTTATAAAAGTGATATTAAAATCTTTGTTTTCCGCTATTATGACTATATTTGCAATTGCCTTAGAAGAACAAATTTGTCAAGCATTAGGTGGAAGTCAATTATCTCAAATTTTATCCATAGGAATATCCATTTTTATTTGTTCATTAGCTGTAGTTTTATTTTCTAAAACTGTTGAAATAACAATAAATAGCTTTGTTGCAATTTTTGCTAAGGCAAATTTGGCTAAAGCAAGAAGAGAAGAAGTTGAAATAGTTTTTGATAAAATCATGCCTAAAATGATAGAAAACCAAGAATCTTTGGAAATTTTCATAGATGATTATATGCGTGATTTAAAAAATACTAACAATATGAGTTTTCAAGAATTACAAACCGCCTTAAATAACAGTAACTATACACAAGCAAATCAATCTATTATAAACCTTGCAGAAAAATTTGGTATTGATGATTTATTTAAAACACGAAAAGAATTTGATGATTTTATGTTTAGCAATGAAAATTTAAAAATATAAAAGGAATAAAATGGGATTCTTAGATACTTTAAAATCTATAGCAATTAGTGCAAAATGTGAAATTGGGTGGCACGGAGGAACTTACAGCAATGAAGAAGGAAAACCTCGATGCTATCTTTCAAAAACATGCCCCGACTGTAATGAATATATCAGTAAATACAATCACAACTTTGCAGAAAGAGTTATAGCAGATCCGTACTCTTGCAGAGGTTATGAAGAATGTATTTATTGTCAGTACAGAGAATTTGGAACATATCACAAATTTGAAAAAGTAAGAAAAAATGAAAGATGTCAGATAATAGAAAAATGCTCTCAATGTGGAAAAGAGCGTTTGGGTGATATACAGCATTCTTGGGTACAAATTCCTTTTACAAATAAAGATGCATCTATTAATGGAAAAAGAAAATGTAGAGATTGTGGATATATTGAACAATAAACCATGCTAAACAAACTACCCCAACTTTTTTCATTGCTTTTTAGCTATAAATCAAACATCTTTGATATCATCTCAAAGCCAAAGCAAGCTTATACTTACACTAAGTTTGCTTTAGAGCTAAAAGAGCTTTATGAAAAAGAAAATGACAAAACAGAAACCGCTTTTATCATCCTAGATAGAGTACTTAAATTTAAAAAAGAAAATCCTGATGATTTTAATGATTTTTTAAAGCTTATTCAAGAGCTTTTAACTACCTATGAAAATGATCCAAAAACAATCAAACAAAACATCAAAGATTTGCTAAAATAAACAAAAAAAGGTTGTATATGGAAAAAGACAAGCTTTCTACGCGTTTAGTTTCTATACTGCAGTGTTTAAACAATGGCGAGCGCTTTAGCTTAGAAGAGCTTGCACAAGAATTTAATGTCAGCATTCGCACCATACAAAGAGACTTGCATGAGCGCCTTGCTTTTATCCCTATAAAAAAAGAAAATGGAAAGTATTTTTTAGAAGGCTATGTTTTAGGAAAATTAAGCTTTAAGGATATACAAAATTTTGCTATTTTAAGCGGTATAGGTAGACTTTATCCTAGTTTAGATAAAGAGTTTTTAAACGACTTGCTTAATGAAAAAATCAATAAAGCCTTTTTAGTCAAAACCCAAAGCTATGAAACACTTGATAGAGAAGTTTTTGAGGAACTAAGTGCAGCTATCATAGCAAAATACCCCATTAGTTTTTACTATAAAGAAAAACACAGAAAAGCAAATCCATACAAACTCATCAATATTGATCACATATGGTATCTTTTAGCAGATGAAAACGATACTTTAAAAACCTTTACTTTTTCTAAAATCACACAACTAAAAGTAGAAAAAAAGAAATTTTTACCCCAAAAGAAGAGTTTTTAAAACAAATTCAAAAAGATCAAAGCAACTGGATTAGTAAAGAAAACAAAGAAGTTATTTTAAAGCTTGATAAAAAAGCCAAAGAATATTTCTTAAGAAAAAATGCCCTTACTAAATACGAATTTATAGATGAGGATGAGAATTTTATTTACATCAAGGCATTTTATATCTATGATGATGAGCTTTTAAATTTAATAAGATATTGGATACCATATATTAAAATAAACAAACCTATCGCTTTAAAAGAAAAACTTTTTGAGCAGTTAAATACATACATGCAAGATTAGCGTTTTTTTAATACATAGAGTTGTTCTTGTATATGCATAGAGCGTTTAGAAAGGTTTCTACTAGCTCTAAAGGCATTATACTTTTGCTCAAGCACAAAACATTCTCCAAGACTTTGAAGTCTTTTTGTGAAATTTTCTTTTTTTACAAAACCCTCACAATTATAAGAAAGCAATACAATCTTGGCTTTTAAATCATTTATCAAATCAAACAAAGCATCTTCGGCTTTTTTTTCTTTGTTAAAAGCACTGCGGTTCCAGTCTTTTGGTATACCAGAAACCTTTGAGATTTCCTTTGGCTTTTTATAATTAGCGATTAAATTTAACATAAAATAATTTGATCCATAAGGGTGTTGATTATAAGGTGGGTCTAAATACGCCACATCAAAGCCATCAAGCTCTTTAGCTAAAACATTTGCATCTTTTTGAGAAACCTCATATTCACAAGTAAAATTTGAAAAAATAGGCATTTTTAAAGCTATATCGCCCTTTATACGACTAAGTGCGTTTGCTCCATTTCCTCCAAATTTTCCCACTCCATTTTTATCTTTATAAAAACCTTTAAAAACCCCGCTTGTATTTGCATGCACACTTGCTTCATAGATAAGCGGTGCGATAAAGTATTTTTGTATATTACTTGGCAAGCTTGAAATTTTTTCTCGCATAGAGTCTAAATACATCGCATTTTTAAGCGTGTAGAAAACTCTTTCATTCTTTTGGATACACTCATCATCATTTGGCGCATAAAGTTTGCTTATAAAACCTTTTTTGAGTTTTAAATCAGAAATTAAAAAATCATAATATTTTTGTAATTCTTGTAAAAATTGTGTATTTTGATTGCTTAAATAACACTCATTGATGATTTTAGAATAATCTTCCAAATCATTTGCCATGATAAAACTCGCATAAGACCTCACAAAACGCGAAACTACCCCAGAGCCACTAAATACATCACAAAAACTAAATTTGTCTTTTTTAAGCTCATTTTGTGCGAATTTGAAGCCTTGATTTAAAAACTCAAGCAAAGATCTTTTATTACCAAGATAAGTTATGATTTGTTCTTTTAAAAATTGTGGATTTTCTTCTAGCATAAGTTTAAAATACAAGCCTTAAAAAGGCTTGCGATTATTTTTTCTTTTTAGGAGTTACTAGCATATTTACATAGCGTCCTTCGAGTAAAGGCTCTTTGTCTCTATCTGCTATATCTTCAACCATTTGCCAAATTTTTTCAAGCAAAGCTACCCCTGCTTCAGGAGAGCCCATCTCACGACCTTTTAAAAACACTCTAAATTTCACATGCTTGCCTTGCTCTAAAAACTCGCTTGCATGTTTGACTTTATAATTAATGTCATTTTGAGCGATTTTCACAGAAAGTTTGATTTCTTTTATATCAATAACTTTTTGTTTTTTCTTTGCTTCTTTTTGTTTCTTTTCTTGTTGATAACGGAATTTTCCATAATCCATTATCTTACATACAGGTGGTTTGGCTTCAGAGGCTATCATCACCAAATCAAGCCCTAGTCTATTTGCTATATCTAGTGCTTCATCACTACTAATAATGCCATAAACCTTGCCATCATCACCTATACATCTGATCTCATCTGCTTGAATTTCTTCATTTAGCAATACTTCTTTTTCTTTACTCAAAAGCGTACCTCACTTAATTTCTCCTTTGTTAGGGTTATAAATTCATCTAAAGTCATTGTTTTTTGTTCTTTTGCTCTTCTATCTCTTAAAGCCACACTTTTGTTTGCTACTTCTTCATCGCCTAAAACAAGTATCATAGGCACATGTGCTTTTTCGGCTGTGCGAATTTTTTTATTTAAGCTTTCATTTTTATTATACACTTCACTATCAATGCCAAGTTCTAAAAGTTTTCTTGCTATTTCTTTTGCATAATCATGATGATTTTGCGAAATAGGTACTATAGCTACTTGAGTTGGCGCTATGAAAAATGGCAACTCGCCCGCACAATGCTCTACTAAAATTCCTATAAATCTTTCAAAAGAACCCAAAATAGCACGGTGAAGCATTACAGGTTGTTTTTTCTCATTATCTGCGTCTGTGTATTCGAGTTTAAAACGGCTTGGTAAGTTAAAATCTACTTGTATAGTTCCACACTGCCATTTTCTTTTTAGCGCATCAGTGATTTTAATATCGATTTTTGGACCATAGAAAGCTCCACCACCCTCATCAATGCCATATTTTAAACCTTGCTCGTCTAAAGCTTCTTTTAAAGCCTTTGTAGCTATATCCCAAATTTCATCATCGCCTATTGCTTTTGCTGGGCGTGTTGAAATTTCCATTTCATAATCAAACTCAAAAGCTTTCATCAAAGTATCGACAAAGCTTAAAATTTCTAAAACTTGTTCTTTTATCTGACTTGGCATACAAAAAATATGCGCATCATCTTGAGTGAATTCTCTTACCCTAAAAAGCCCGTGTAAAACTCCACTTTTTTCATGGCGGTGCACCACGCCGTATTCAAAAAATTTCAAAGGTAAATCGCGATAACTTCTAACATCACTTTGATAAATTTTAATATGTCCTACACAATTCATCGGCTTAATGCCATATTCTTGCTCATCAATTTGCGTAAAATACATATTTTCTTTATAGTTTGCATAATGCCCACTAATTTTCCACGCATCAGCTTTTAAAAGTTCAGGCCCACGCACAGGCTCATAGCCTCTTAATCTATGTGCTTTATATAGCAAATGCTCTAATTTGCTTCTTAATTTTGCACCATTACTAAGCCATATAGGAAGCCCACCGCCTATTTCATCATCAAAGGCAAAAAGTTTCATTTCATTACCAAGTTTTCTATGATCTCTTTTTTTAGCTTCTTCAATGATTTTTAAGTATTCATTTAAACTTTCTTTATCTGCAAAGGCAGTACCATAAATTCTTGTGAGCATTTCTCTTTTTTCATCACCACCCAAATACGCTCCCGCTACACGAGTAAGCTTGAAAAATCTTAAATATCTAGTGTTTGGTACATGAGGTCCACGGCATAAATCTTCAAATTCGCCTTGCTTATAAATACTTACTTTTCCATCAGGAATTCTTAGTAAAACTTCTTGTTTTAAATCATCATTAGCAAATTTTTCTTTAACCTCAGTCTTTGAGAGTTCATATTTTGTGATGTCTAGCTTTGCTTCAGCTAGTTCTTTCATTTTCTTTTCGATTTTGCTTAAGTCTTCTTCTGAAATCTTACTATCAACTCTAAAATCATAATAAAACCCATCTTCTATCACAGGTCCTACGAAAAATTTAGCCTCTGGATATAAACTTTTAATCGCTTGAGCCATTAAATGCGCACAAGAGTGGCGGATAACTTCTAAACTTTCTTTAGAGTTATCAAAATAAATCGGAGTTAAATTTGTATCATTGTTAAAACTTTGAGTATCTACCAAAGTTTCATTATTTGCATATGCAATTATATCTTTTGTCATTTCTACCCTTAACACTCACTAACCTTGTGAGCTTAAATTAAAATATAAGACTAATTTTAGCTATGAAAAACTTAAACTTTTTTTAAATAAAGGATATTTTTATATTTCAAACACCTGTTCTTGATATATCTAAAGTACCACTCATAAAAAGGTATAAAAATACAAAACCTAAAATTATCCTATAAATTCCAAAAGGTATGAAGTTTATCTTGCTGATTAATTTTAAAAATATTTTAATTACTATAAAAGCCACTACAAAAGCTGTTATAAAACCTATGGCTAAAGGAATGAAATTATTCATATTGCTTAGAACTTGTGGTTCTTTATAAATGCTATAAGCTGTTGCTATAATCATAGTAGGAATTGCAAGCAAAAATGAAAATTCAGAAGCAACTTTGCGATCAAGTCCGAGCAATAACCCACCTATGATACTTGCTCCACTTCTTGAAGTACCTGGTATAATAGCAAGAGCTTGGGTTAAACCTATCAAAAAAGCTTGTTTATAACTTACCTCATCTAAAGAGTGGATTGTATAGTCTTTTTTTCTATGTTTAAGTTCTATGATGATAAAAACAATCCCACCAATGATTAACATAGTAGCCACGGTATAGCCATTAAATATTTCTTTTAAAAACTTATATGCTATAAAACCCACCCCACCTGCAGGCAAAAAGCCCACAGCAAGTTTTAACCAAATATCAAGTTTTTGAGTTAGTTTTTCTTTAAAAATAAAAATCACCGCTAGTATAGAACCAAGCTGAATGATGATAAAAAAACTTCTCCAAAAATCATCTATATTTAAACCCAAAATTTCAGCACCCAAGATCATATGCCCAGTAGATGAAACAGGTAAAAATTCTGTCAGACCCTCAATGATTCCTAAAATCAAAGCATAATAATAATCTAAATTCATTTTTTAAGCACTCTTCTTGCAAAAATTAGCATAATCGCTATAAATACTACAAAACCTATAATCCCATCATCTTTAAATGAAGTTGCAATAGCAAGCGGATCTTCAGCTCCACCTCTACTAATAGAAAGCACAGTTAAGCCAGCTATTAATACTCCAAATATACTCTCACCCACTATCAAACCAGAGGCAAATAAGGTTCCTTTTTGCTCATGCTCTTGAATAAGTTCTTTTTTATGAGCATTTTTAGCATATCTTTGCTCCAAACGCTTTTTGATTAAATATGCTAATAATCCACCTACAAATAAAGGCATATTAACAGCAGGTGGTAAATATATACCTATACCCACGGCTAAAGGTGGTAAAGACATATTTTTCTTTCTCAATAAACGATCGACGATAATTATACCAACGCCCACAAAAGCTCCCGCTATAATATAACTCCAATCGATATTAGCGTTAAAAATGCCTTGTGCAATAGTACTCATCAAATTTGCTTGTGGTGCAGCAAGTGCATTTGCCTCATCCATTCCTTCTCTTGGCATTGCACCCACAAAACCATAAGCTTGATATAATAAATTTAAAACAGGAGCTATAGCTAAAGCACCAAACACACAACCTATAATCAAAGAAACTTGCTGTTTCCAAGGAGTTGCACCCACTAAATAGCCAGTTTTTAAATCTTGCAAATTATCATTAGAAATAGCAGCAGTTGCCAAAATAACACTAGTAGTAAATATAGCAAAAGCAATAGCAAATTTAGACATTAAAGGATCGCTAAATAAATCTACTTGATAACCCAAAAGCAAAATAATCAAAGAAGAAATCATAATCCCAATAAGTCCTATACCAGAAATAGGAGAAGATGATGAACCCACCAAACCTGCCATATATCCACAAGCAGAAGCTACAAAAAAGCCTATGAAAATAGCTACTAAAGTTCCTACCAAAGCAAAAAGAATTTGATAACCACTTGCTAAATTTGAATCAGCCACAAAAGCATAAAATGAAATAAACAAACCTATACACATAAGCACAAATAAACCTAGCATAGCTTTTAAAGATAAATCCATATCTTTAGGATCTTGTGAGAGGTTTAATGAGGTTTTTTTAAGCATATTTTTCATGCCATCATAAACAGGCTTTGCAAGCTCTATTAAAGTCCATAATACTGCTATAGCAATAGCTCCTGTACCTATTAAGCGTACTTTTTGAGCCCAAATTTGATTAGCTATATCAAGCGCGCTTAAACTCGCATCAAAACTTTCTTTAGCAGAAAAATATGGCACAAAAACCATCCAAGCAAGCACCATACCCGCAAGTAATGCAACACCTCCGGCTATACCTACTAAGTATCCAGCACCCAAAAGTGCCACTGAATAACCCATAGAAAAGCCAAAAGTCATTTTTTGCCAAATGAATGCAAAACTGCTTCCACTTGAAAGTAGTTTAAAACCGCTTGAAAAAAGACTTATCACAGAAGCAAAAGCCACGCCAAGTGTGATTTCTTTTAAGCCCACTTTTCCTTTTTTATCAGCTTGATCTTTATTAGCTACTTTTAAAATTTCAGCAGCAGCTCTTCCTTCAGGATAAGCTAATTTACTCTCTACCACCATAGCTCTACGCAAAGGTATGGTAAAAAGCACGCCTAATCCACCTCCACAAAGACAGAGCATAAAAGTAAGCCAAAGTGGAAATTCAAACCAATATCCACACATAAAAAGACCTGGTATAACAAAAATCACAGCCGAAAGCGTACCTGCAGCTGAAACTTGAGTTTGAACCATGTTATTTTCTAAAATATTAGAGTCTTTAAAGATTTTTAAAACAGCCATTGCGATCACAACAGCAGGAATAGAAGTAGAAAAAGTAAGACCAACTTTGAGCCCCAAATATACATTTGAGGCGGTAAAAATAATCGTTAAAATACTTCCTAGTATTATACCCCTAAGCGTAAGCTCCGGTAGTGAGTTTTTTGTATGCATTTTGTTTCTCCATTTTTATTGACAACCTTCACATTCTATAGTTCTATCAACCACATCATCATTTACTTTTTGACTATCAGGACTTTCGCTTCTTAGATAATAAGTTGATTTAACACCTAATTCCCAAGCAAGTTGATAAATTTCGTTTAAATATCCACCGCTTGCTTTATCTAAAGAAACAAAGATATTTAATGATTGACCTTGATCAATCCATTTACCACGAATCGCTGCTGCTTTTACTAAGATTTTTTGATCAAGCTCATAAGCAGGGGTATAATACTGCCAAGTATTAGCACTTAAATTTGGCACCACAGTTGGTATCATACCGCTTAAGTTTTGCTCAAACCATTTTCTTTTATATACAGGCTCAATTGTTTGAGTAGTACCCACTAAAATAGAAATAGAAGAAGTTGGTGCTATAGCCATTAAATAACCATTTCTTATACCATCTCTTTTTAGTTTTTCTCTTAATTTTTCCCAATCACACTCACTTTGATCAAATAAACCTTCACTTGCGGTAAGTTTTTTAGCATTTTCATTTGCTACATCAATTGGCACTATACCTTTGCTCCAGTTTGATCCTTCAAAGTCAGGATAACTTCCTTTTTCTAAAGCTAAATTTGAGCTAGCTAAAATAGCCTCATAGCTAATCATCTCCATAATATGGTCAATTTTTTCAAAATGCTCATTAGAACCCCAATAAATTTGAGCTTCAGCTAGCATTTGCGCTTCACCCATTACGCCAAGCCCTATAGCGCGTGATTTTAGATTGGTATTTTTAACCTTTACATGAGGATAAAAATTTAAATCAATCACATTATCAAGCATTCTTATAGCTGTTGGTACTACTCTTTGAATATCTTCTTTGGTGTTAATTTTACTTAAGTTTATACTTGCTAGATTACAAACTGCGGTTTTTCCTTCGTTTTTGTATTTTTCTACTATATAGACTTTTTTACCATTAATACTATCTAAAGTAGAAACTTTTTTAGCAAGTTTTTTATATCCTCCATCTATTGTAAGCTCTTCATCCTCATCTAAATGAAGCTCTGTTTTATCATCAAATACGATTTTGATTTGATAATAATTTGGATCTGTATTTTGAAAAATTTCTGTACATAAATTTGAACTTCTTATAATTCCTGCGTGGGAATTTGGATTTGTTTTGTTTGCACTATCTTTAAAACATAAAAATGGCATACCTGTTTCAAAATAAGATAAAAGTATTTTTTTCCAAAGCTCTTTTGCATCTATAATTTCTTTAGCTATGCTTTCATCTTTTTCAAATTCTTCGTATTTTTTCTCAAATTCTTCACCATATAAATCGCATAAACTTGCAGTATCAGCAGGATCAAAAAGCGTCCATTTACCATTTGTCCTTACTCTTTTCATAAATAAATCATTAATCCACAAAGCAGGGAAAAGTTCATGCGCTCTTCTTCTTTCTTCGCCAGAATTTTTACGCAAATCTAAAAAGTCATTAATATCCATATGCCAAGGTTCAATATATACAGCAATCGCCCCTTTTCTAGTACCAAGTTGATCAACAGCAACGGCTATGTCATTAGTGATTTTTAAAAATGGTATGATCCCGCCTGCTGCGTTTTTATGCCCATCTATACTTCCACCCATAGCACGCACCTTAGACCAATCCCAGCCTATACCACCGCCAAATTTAGACAAGAGTGCCATTTCTTGATAGGAATCAAAAATCCCTTCTATATTATCAGGTGTGCTTCCTATATAACATGAGCTTAATTGGTGTCTTGTAGTTCTTGCATTTGAAAGGGTTGGAGTTGCAAGCATTACTTCAAAAGTTGAGATCAAATCATAAAATTTTTTAGCCCAAGTTTGAGAATCTAATTCATTTTGTGCTAAAAACATCGCAATAGCCATAAACATTTGTTGTGGTAATTCTATAGGCATACCTTTAGAATCTTTAATCAAATACCTATCATATAAAGTTTTTATACCAAGATAAGTAAATTGCAAATCACGCTCTGGCTTGATATAAGCATTAAGATCATCTAAATCATATTTTTCTTTTAAGCCGATTAAAATTCTACCTTCTTTTTCGCCTTTTTCAAGGTATTCTTTTAAATGCTTATACCCATTATAACCACTTACTTTTTTATATAAATCATACAAAAACAATCTTGCAGCAACAAAGGTCCAATTAGGTCTATCAATATCTATTTTATCTACTGCTGTTTTTATAAGAGTTTGTTGGATTTCTTCTGTTGTTATACCATCACGAAATTGAATTTTTGCATCTACTTCAAGCTCACTTTGACTTACATTTTCTAAATTTGCCACCGCGTCGGTAGTATATTTTTTAATCTTAGAAACATCTAACTCTTCAGTTCTTCCATTTCTTTTTAATACTTTCACTCACAACCCCTAGTTTATTATTTAAAAGTTCTTTCAAAAATTTTATCTACATTTTTAATATAGTAGTTATAATCAAAGCAATTTCTAATATCTGCTTCACTTAAAGAATTTTTCAAATCCTCATCAGCTAATAAAGCTAATAAAAACAAACTCTCACCTTTTTCATTTAAAGCAGGCTTACCATTTTGTAAATCAGCCCAAACTTTCATAGCATTTCTTTGAACAATCTTGTAAGCTTCTTCTCTGCTTATACCTTTAAATGGAAGTTCAAGCAATACTCTTTGAGAAAATACAAGCCCTCCAGTTAAATTTAAATTTTTCATCATATTTTCTGGATATACCAAAAGCTTTTCTACCACACCGCATAATCTTGAAAGCATAAAATCAGTCGTGATAAAAGCATCGGGTAATACAAATCTTTCTACACTAGAATGTGATATATCTCTTTCATGCCACAATGCTACATTTTCTAAAGCAGGTGTTACATAAGCTCTTATCATCCTGCAAAGACCGGTAATATTTTCACTCAAAACAGGATTTCTTTTATGAGGCATAGCTGAACTTCCTTTTTGTCCTTGAGAAAAATATTCTTCAGCTTCATATACTTCTGTTCTTTGAAAATGGCGGATAGCAACAGCAATTTGCTCACAACTTGAAGCTAAAATAGCTAAAGCCGAGATAACTTGTGCGTAACGATCTCTTTGTATAACTTGGTTTGAAACTGGCGCTGGTTTAAGATCTAAATTTTTACAAACTTCTTCTTCAAATTCAAGTGGAGCATGAGCAAAATTTCCCATAGCACCACTGATTTTTCCATAGCTAATCACTTCTTTTGTATGAATAATTAAATCTTTTGCATGAACTAGCGAATCATACCAAATAGCCAAAACTAAACCAAAAGTTATAGGCTCTCCATGAATTCCATGACTTCTTCCTACCATTAAGGTATTTTTATGCTCATATGCTCTTGTTTTAATCGCTGCTAAAACTTGATCTAAATCTTGCAAGATTAGTTCTAAACTATCTTTAATCTGCAAAGCAACTGCAGTATCAATACAATCTGAACTTGTCATTGCATAATGTACAAAACGACTTTCCTCACCTAAGCTTTCACTTACACTAGTTAAAAAAGCGATAACATCATGTTTGGTAGTTTTTTCTATTTCATCTATTCTTGCTATATCAAATTTTGCATTTTTTATAATTTTTTCACAATCATCGTCTTTAATAAGACCAAGTTTATTCCACGCTTTCACAGCAGCTAATTCCACTTTTAACCACGCCTCATATTTTGCTTGCATGTCCCATTTTTTAGCCATGATTTCTCTGCTATATCTTTCAACCATTTTCAAGACCTTTTTTTATATAATTTTTTATGAAAAAATAGCTTGAATTTTATTATAAATTACCTAAGAAAGTTATTAAATGGCATATATAAAAAAGAAACTAGCAAATAATGGAAAAAAGGCATTTAGACTACTTATGGATGAGTTAAAAATTTCTATGCGTGAAGCACAAAAACTCATTGATAAAAAAAGACTATTTTGTGATGGAAATTTGGTAGAAGAAAAAAACAAATTTTTAGATGGTCTAGTAGAATTAATCATATATGAAAATAATCCCAAAGGATTAGAAATAGTTTATGAAAATGAAGATTTTGCTGTAGTAGAAAAACCAAGCGGGGTGCTAACTCATCCTAATGGACGCAATTGTGCTTATAGTCTTTGTGATGAAATTTGGCATTTATGGGGTGAAAAAGCTTGCGTGGCTCATAGGCTAGATAAAGAAACAAGCGGACTTTTACTCATAGCAAAGCATAAAAATGCACAAATTGAGTTAAAAACTATGTTTGAAAAAAGATTAGTGCAAAAAAGCTATCTTGCTCTAGTAAAAGGAAAAACTGAAAAAGAATTTATAGTAGATAAAAGCATGGATTTAGCTAAAGACTATGATACAGTAAAAACTAGGATGCATATTTGTGAAAATGGCAAAGAAGCTTTAACACAATTTTATACTTTAGAATATTTTGAAAATTTAGATGCTAGTTTAGTTTTAGCTAAACCTCTAACAGGAAGACAACACCAAATAAGATTACATTTGTTTCATGTGAAACATAAAATTTTAGGTGAACCTTTATATGGTTTAGAAAAAACACAAATAGAGCAAATATTAGATGGAAAAATGAGCGATATAAAAAGAGCTCAAATTACAGGTGCTAAAAGATTGCTTTTACACTCTTTTAGCTTAGAATTTACATATAAAAATCAAAATTTTTTGATACAATCTCAAAAAAACATAAAGGATGAATTTTTGAAAAGTCTACCTTAATCTTTTTCTAACTTTAAAACTTTATCAGTTTGGATTGCAACTGCAATTTGCTTAGCTGGCTCACCATAATCTCTACAATAATCACAAGATTTATAAAAATCTTGAGAATAAAATTCAAAAAATCTTTCTTTAGAATCCTCTAAATTTAAAAAATCACCATTAAATTCTTCAAGTCCTTTTAAACGTGATAAAGAACTTGATATAGGACAAACAAAAATAGCTCCTTTAGGTGCTAATTGTTTATTTTCTAAGCCCTCAGATGTCATCAAACTTACACATGGCATTTGACAATTACGATAATTTTTGATTATATCTTCTTTACTTCTACCGCGTTTATAAATTTTTTCAGGATCACTCCAAGTAGAATTTTCGCCACTAGAGTCCATAGAAAATGGAATTTTATTTTCTTTTAATTTTCTTAGAATGCTTTCTTGTTTTAGTGGAATTTTTAAATTTGGCGATCTTTTGTAATCTGAAATTGTAATTTTTCTAACCTTATTAGATTTTTTTAACTTTTTCATCAATTCATCTTTAAAATCAATGGTTGCATTAGTAACTAAAGAAAAAGTTAATATTTTCTTTTGAGTATCTAAATAATCAATCAATTGTGGTAAATCTTTAAACAACAGGGGTTCTCCACCTATAATTCTAACTCTTGCAATAGAATCTACCTTAGATAAAAGTAGATCTAATGATTCCATAATGCCCTCTAAAGTACAGGTATATTGATTTGATGGTGAAAAATACTGCATCAAATTATTACATGATTCACAACGCAAAGTACATCTTGTAGTTAAAACTAATTCTAAATAAGGAATATCCACCTTACCTTCTAAAACCCTCTTTTCGAAGTATTTTTTCAAATAAAATTTTCTCATCAAAGCAGCATAAGGAACTTTAAAAATTCTAGCAATTCCTCTTTTACCATTTAAATGAGAAAAATACCAAGAAATATTTGGCTTTATATATCTATTTTGAAATAATTGATTTTCTAACAATTGTTTTTTATCTATCATTATTTTTCCCTTCATTTTTTAATACATAAATAATCCCACCAAGTCCTATGATTACCACTATGCTTATAAAAATAAGTTGGACTATATCTAAAAAAGTCATTGTTTACTCTGCCTTTCTTTAAGCTGTCCGCATGCAGCTGAAATATCAAGTCCCTTGCTTTCTCTTATCGTACAAGTAACACCTTTTGCACTTAAATAATCTTGAAATTTAACCGCATTTTCAACACTTGGTCTTTTATATAAACTTCCTTCGTGTGGATTAAAAAGTATTAAATTCACTTTGGCTTTTATACCATTTAAGAGCTTGACTAGTTCTTTTGCATGTTCTATTTTATCATTTATCCCATCAATTAAAAGGTATTCAAACATTACTCTTTTACGCTGATCTATAGGAAAATTTCTCACCGCTTCCATAATGCTTGCTATATTATAAGCTTTATTAATAGGCATTAATTCACTTCTAAGCTCATCATTTACAGCATGGAGCGAAATAGCCAAAAGCACACCTAAATTCATTTCTCCAAGCTCTTTAATTTGCTTTGCTAAACCACTTGTACTTATAGTTTGTCTTCTAGGGCTTATCGCTAAAGCATCATTATCAGCTAAAATTTTAACTGCCTTAGAAACATTTTTAAGATTATCCAAAGGCTCTCCCATACCCATATAGACTATATTAACCCTTCTTTCATAAGGTATGTTATTATGTTTTTTAATCCATAAAATTTGTCCTACTATTTCTCCTGCAGTCAAATTTCTTTTCAAACCACCTTTAGCAGTCAGACAAAAACTGCACCCACTTTTACACCCCACTTGAGAGGAAACACAAATAGTATATCTTGCATGTTTGATGATTTTTCCATTTTCATCTACAAGCTCTTCTTTCATAGGTAGCAAAACAGCTTCTATTTTTTTACCATCTAAAAGCTCAAAAAGATATTTAATACTACCATCTTTGCTTTTTTCATCTTTCACACATTTTAAAGGTGAAAAATGAAAATTTTCTTGTAAATACACTCTAAAGTCTTTTGGTAAAGATGACATTTGTAAAAAATCGTCTGCATATTTTTTATATAACCATTCAAAAATTTGCTTTGCTCTAAATTTTGGTTGGACTAAATTTTCTAATTCTTCTTTAGTAAAATCTAATATATTTTTTAATTCACTCAATTTTTTTCCTATATAAGTTTCTTATCTAATAAAAAATCTTTTAATAATTCTTTTGCTTCTTGATGATTTTTTAAAAAATCTTCATGTGCAAATTCATTACAAAAATTTGTAGCACATAAATAACAAATTCCTTCTATTCCTTGCATTTTTGCACAAGAAAGCACAGCGTATGCTTCCATATTTTCTATATGTACGCCTTTTTTAAAAAATTCTTGGGCAATATTTTCATCTTTGCAAATATAATTTGAAGAATTAATCATAGTTTCATGTGAAACATTTAATCTAATCTCATTTGCTATAGGTGTATAAAAACTATCAAATAAATCTGCGTATTCTAAATTTGCAGCATTAGAACTTTCATAAATGTCTAAAATTTTTCCTTCTTGGTAAATTCCACATGTACCTATAAAAATCACTCTATCTGCTTTTATTTGACTTAAAATTTTACCTAGATAAAAAGCAGAATTAACTAAACCTATGCCTATACTTTGTGCAAATTTAAAATCCTCATTTCCTCCTGCACACACTATAAGATTTTTCAAAAATTAACCTTTATAAAAAATAATTCAAATTTTATCTAATTAGCGCTTAAAATAATGCTATAATTAATATTTTTTAGATAAAATAAATTTATGATAAAAGCAAAAAAACATTTTGGGCAAAATTTTTTATGTGATAAAAGCGTGGTAGATAAAATCATCCAAGCCATACCCAAAGATACTAAAAATATAGTTGAGATTGGGCCTGGCTTAGGTGATTTAACGCAAGAACTTTTGAAAATTCCACAAGCTCATATTAGAGCTTATGAGATTGATAAAGATTTGATTCCTATTTTAAATAAAAAATTTCAAAATGAGATTGAAGGTGGAAATTTTGAGCTTATTCATCAAAATGCAAGTGATGCTTTTGATCAAGGAAGTTTAAGCGATAAAGAGTACTTTTTAGTAGCAAATTTACCATATTATATTGCTACAAATTTGATTTTAAAAGCCCTAGAAGATCAAAATTGCCTTGGGCTTATAGTAATGGTGCAAAAAGAAGTGGCACAGAAATTTTGTGCGAATGAAAAAGAAAGTAATTTTTCGGCCTTAGGGGTGCTTTGTGCATTAATATGCCAAAGACAAATGCTTTTTGATATACAACCACAAAGCTTTAATCCTCCACCAAAAGTTACTTCAGCTGTAATGAAGTTAATAAAAACTACTCATTATCAGCAAAAATGTGAAAATATAGAAGCTTTTAAAGAATTTCTTAGAGCTTGTTTTCAAAATCCTAGAAAACAACTCTTATCTAATTTTAAAAATAAAAAAGAAAAAATTCTAAAAGCATTTGAAGCACTAAACATCTCTTCTACCTCAAGAGCTCATGAAATTAGCGTTGATTCATACCTTAAAATTTATGACTATTTAAAGGATGACTATGAGCGAAGAAAACAAAACTCAAGAACAAAATAAAACTAAAAGATTTAATAAATTTAGAAACAAAAGAAAAAAAGATTCACAAAATCAAGAGCAAAATAGTGAAATTAAAAATGAAACAAAAGTAGAAAATGCTCAAACTGAAGCTAGCGAAGAAAAAAAGAAAAAGAAAAAAAATAGAAATTTACCATCTAAATTAAGCGGTAATGAAGAATGGCAAATAGAACTTGCTAAAAGCATAGAAGCTAATAAAATCATGCACGAGCTAAGACTTCACCCTTTAAAACACAACAACTCAAGCGAACATAAAATTCGTATTACACCTTTGGGTGGGCTTGGGGAAATCGGTGGAAATATCACTGTTTTTGAAACCAACAACGATGCAATTATCGTTGATATAGGTATGAGTTTTCCAGATGGAACCATGCATGGAGTAGATATTATCATACCTGATTTTGACTATGTAAGAAAGATTAAAAACAAAATTCGCGCTATCATCATCACTCATGCTCATGAAGATCACATCGGTGCTGTGCCATATTTTTTCAAAGAATTTCAATTTCCTATCTACGCAACACCTTTAGCACTAGGTATGATTTCAAATAAATTTGAAGAGCATGGTTTAAAGGCTGAGCGTAAATGGTTTAGACCTATAACAAAAAGACAAATTTATGAAATAGGTGAATTTAATTTAGAATGGATTCACATAACCCACTCTATCATCGATGCTTGTGCTTTGGCTATTAAAACTAAAGCAGGAACCATCATACACACTGGCGATTTTAAAATAGATCAAACACCAATTGATGGCTATCCAACAGATTTAAGTCGTTTAGCTCAATATGGCGAAGAAGGCGTACTTTGTCTTTTAAGTGATAGTACAAACTCATATAAAGAAGGTTATACAAAAAGTGAAAGCTCCGTAGGACCTACTTTTGATCAAATTTTTGCCAAAACTAAAGGCAGGGTAATCATGAGCACCTTTAGCTCTAATATCCACCGCGTATATCAAGCTATTAGTTATGGTTTAAAATACGGCAGAAAAGTGTGTGTTATAGGGCGTTCTATGGAAAGAAATCTCTATACTACTATGGAACTTGGCTATATCAAACTTGATAGGAAAATTTTCATTGACGCTGATGAAGTAAGCAAATACAAAGACAACGAAGTACTAATTGTCACTACAGGAAGTCAAGGCGAGACCATGAGTGCTTTATATAGAATGGCAACTGATGAGCATAAATTTATCAAAATCAAACCTAGCGATCAAGTTATCATTTCAGCTAAAGCAATACCAGGTAATGAAGCAAATGTTTCTGCTGTACTTGATTTTCTTTTAAAAGCAGGAGCTAAAGTAGCTTATCAAGAATTTAGTGAAATTCATGTAAGCGGACATGCTAGTATAGAAGAACAAAAACTCATGCTAACTTTAGTAAAACCTAAATTTTTCTTACCAGTGCATGGAGAGTATAATCATATCAATAAACACAAAGAAACTGCTCTAAAATGTGGTATACCTGAAAGAAACATCTACTTAATGAGTGATGGGGATCAAGTAGAGCTTTGTCAAAAATACATCAAACGTGTAAAAACAGTTAAAACAGGAAAAGTCTTTGTGGATAATCAAATCAACAAACAAATCGCAGATGATGTGGTAATTGATAGACAAAAACTAGCAGATAGCGGTATAGTTGTCATCATCGCCCAGCTTGATAAAGCAAGTAAAACACTAATTAATAAACCAAGAGTATTTAGTTATGGCTTGGTAGCTGATAAACAAGATGGAGCATTCTCAAAAGAAATGAGTGATGTTTTAAGTCAATTTTTCCCAAATGTAAAAGATGAAATTTTAGATAATCCAAAAGTTTTAGAAGCTCAAATTAGACAAGTACTAAGAAAGCATATTTTTAGAAAAATCAAAAAATATCCAACCATAGTACCAACTATTTTTGTGATGTAAAGTAAAATTATGAGAATTAATAAATTCATCTCACACAATAGCAAATATTCTCGCCGTGAGGCTGATGAGCTAATCAAGCAAGGCTTAGTAAAAATCAATAAAAAAACAGCCTTGCTAAATGATAGTGTAAATGCTGAGGATAAAGTTTTTATCAATGGTAAAAAACTCCATAAAAAAACACAATTTTCAGTCATCATTTATCACAAACAAAAAGGCGAAATAGTTAGTAAAAAAGATGATAGAGGCAGAAAAACCATCTATCATACTTTACCAAAACAATTTAGCACTTGGCTTAGTGTAGGAAGACTTGACTTTGCAAGCGAGGGATTACTTTTACTAACTGATTCACCTGTAATAGCAGATGCACTTATGCATAGTGATTTAGAAAGAGAATATTACTTAAAAGTAAAAGGTAATATAGATAAAAATGTCATCGAAGCTATGCAAAATGGCTTAGAAATTCAAAATGAAAAAAAAGGGGCTCACGCCAAAACTAAAATAACCTCAATGAGTTTTGCTCCATTTTTAGGCTTTGAAATTTTTGGTTCAAGCGGAGGCTATACGAAACTAAAAGTAATCATTAATGAAGGTAAAAATAGGGAGCTAAGACGCTTTTTTGGACATTTTGATTTAGAAGTGATGGATCTTAAAAGAGTGGCATTTGGAGCATTAGATCTTGGTATGTTAAAAACTGGCAAATATCGTTATTTGGAAAATGGCGAGTATGAAAAACTGCGTGATTTTTTAAAAATAAATGATATTAGGTATTAAAATTAATACTTTAAAAATACTTAAATTAATTAAAATTTAATTTTAATTTTGTATAATTAGCAATTTAATTTATATAAAAAAGGAAAATTATGGCAAACCATAAATCTGCTGAAAAAAGAGCAAGACAAACTATCAAAAGAACTGAAAGAAATAGATTTTATAGAACAAGATTAAAAAACATTACAAAAGCGGTTCGCGAAGCAGCGGCAAATAACGATAAAGAAGCTGCGCAAAATGCATTAAAAGTAGCTAATAAAAGCATTCACGCTATGGTAAGTCGCGGATTTTTGAAAAAACAAACTGCATCACGCCGTGTTAGCAGATTAGCATTATTGGTAAACAAATTAGCATAATTAATGTTAGCTGATAAACTCAAACCTTTTTTAGCACGCTTTGATGAGTTAAATACTCTTCTTAGTGATGTTAATATCTCTAATGATATTTCTAAAATGACAGCTCTATCTAAAGAGCAAAAAAATTTAGAACCCATAGTAGAAAAAGCAAAAGAATATCTCAAAACCTTAGATGATATAGAAGAAAATAAACTTCTTTTATCTGATCCTGAACTAGGTGAACTTGCAAAAGAAGAACTTAAGAATCTCGAAGTTTTAAAGCCACAACTTGAAGAAAAATTAAAAATTCTTTTATTACCTAAAGATCCAAACGATGATAAGAATATCTTTTTAGAAATTCGTGCAGGTACAGGTGGCGATGAAGCTTCTTTATTTGTTGGGGATTTAGTAAAAGCTTATATACGCTATGCTGAAAATCGTGATTATAAATATGAAATTGTAAGTTCAAGTGAAGGTAGCGTAGGTGGATTTAAAGAAATCATCATTCTTATCAAAGGAAATGGAGCTTATTCAAGGCTAAAATACGAAGGTGGCACGCATAGGGTTCAAAGAGTACCTGAAACAGAATCTCAAGGTAGAGTTCATACTTCAGCTATTACAGTGGCTATTATGCCTGAAGTTGATGATGTTGAAATTCAAATCAATCCAAATGATTTAAAAATCGATGTAATGCGTAGTAGCGGTCATGGTGGTCAAAGCGTAAATACCACAGATAGTGCTGTAAGAATCACTCACATTCCAACAGGTATAGTTGTAGTAAATCAAGATGGTAAAAGCCAACATAAAAACAAAGAAAGTGCCATGAAAGTCTTAAAGGCAAGACTTTTTGAAATGCAAGAACAAGAACGCTTAGCTAAAGAAAGCCAAGCAAGAAAATCACAAGTTGGAAGTGGTGATAGAAGCGAACGCATACGCACTTATAATTTCCCTCAAAATAGAATTAGTGATCATAGAATAAATCTTACTTTATATAGACTTGATGCGATTTTAGAAGGTGGACTTTTTGATGAAATCATCGAGCCATTAATCGCTTATTATCAAGCAGAGGCTTTAAAACAAGAAAATTTATAATTCTTGTTTTAATTATTGCTTGCTAATAAAATTCTATATTGTTCTTTATCAACATTTATCAAAAGCGAAACTAATTTAAAAGCTCTAAATTTTTCCATTATAAAAAGATCTTTACTATCTTTTAAAACTATAGCAACTAAATTTTTCATTACTTTATCAAGCCAAATATTTTTATATTTATCATTTGCTGAATGATATCTTCCAATAGCATTCCAATTAAACCCGTATCGTTGTATAATTTCATAAAGTAATCTTGCTGCTATGTCTATATTTGCACTAACTTTTACAATCTCTTTTTCGCTAACACCATAACGCTTTAAATGAATGCTATTAATTTGCATTAAACCATAATCTCTTGTTTGATTTTTATTTCTACCAATGATATTATGTTCATAAGCTGCATTCTCTGTCAAAGCTATGGCTTTAAGTAATGCCATGGGTATGTTATACTTTCTAGCTGCGATTTTAAAATCTTTATCATATTTATAAAAATTTTCAGGTATATAAGTATCGCCTATAAAAATTTTTGTATCAAAAGCAAAAGTAAAATTAAAAAATATTGCTAATAATAAAATCCTTTTTAACATTTTACTCCTTTATAGTACTTATGCTATAGCAAATTTATAAATAAAAATTATGCAAATAAGTTAATAAATTATCTAAGAATTTCTTTTATAGTAAGTTGAGGGGTGATTAATCCTCTAAAATTATTTTTAGAAATACTAGCTATAAAATCAATATTTTCACCAATTTCTGGCTCATAATCAAAGTTAAAAAATAAAGCTTCTAAAGTCTTATTTCCTTGTGTTAAAATAAGTTTTATATGATTTTCATCTTTACCAAGTCTTTTTTTGTTTTTTACAAAAAGCTTATCAAATTTAAAATATGGTCTTGGGTTTTTATGCCCAAAAGGTTCAAAAAATTCCAATATCTCTAAAAGTTCAAAATCAACTTCATTTGGATCAATACTACCTAAAACCTCATCAGTATTGTAAAAATCATCTTTAGGGATATTTTGACAAATTTCATAAAGCTTATTTTTAAAAATACCAAATTTTTCAAGCTCGACTAAAACTCCAGCTGCACCTTTATGTCCACCATAGCTTAAAACAAATTCTTTAGCTTGTTCTATAACATTTAAAATATCTATCCTACCCACACTTCTAACGCTAGCTTTAGCCTTTTGCTCACATTCTGAAAAAACAAAGGCAGGCTTGTTAAAATGCTTTGCTAAACGACTTGCAACTATACCCAAAACACCCTCATGCCAATTTTGGCCATTGACAATAATCACAGGATCATTTTCATCAACTTGTTCTAAACATTGTTTAAAAAGCTCGCGCTCTTCATCTTTACGGCTATTATTATAAGTAATGATTTGTTCTAAATAACCCATAACCTCATTAATATTTTTAGAATGCAAAAATTTATAAGAAATAATCGCATCATCCATTCTACCTGCACTATTAATCAAAGGTGCAATTAAAAAACTAATATTATCAAGCTCAAATTTATCCTTACCAAAATACTGCTTGATAGCTTTAAATGCAACTCGTTTTGAATCATTAATACACTCTATGCCTTTTCTGACTAAGGCTCTATTTAAATCTCTAAGCTCCATCATATCTGCGATAATTGCGATAGATAAAAGCTCTATAAATTTACACATATTATAATTAATCTTACATACTTCTTTTATAGCAGCAACTAAATACCAAGCCACTTGAGCACCACAAATTTCAATATCAGGAAATTCACAATCTTGTTGTTTAGGATTAATGATCGCATAAGCTTTTGGTAAAGTAGCTGGAGGCATATGATGATCGGTAATGATTAAATCAATTCCTTTTTGTAAACAAAGCTCTGCTGCATCAAAAGCTGCTATACCATTATCTACAGTGATGATTAAATCTACCCCATTAAGTTCATTGATGATTTCTTCATTTAGACCATATCCATCTTTAAAACGATTTGGAATTTTTACCACATAGTCATATCCGATATCATCAAAAAATTCAGATAAAATCACACAAGAAATCACCCCATCTACATCATAATCTCCAACAATAGCAAGCTTTTGATTTTTTTCAATCGCTTCTTTAATACGCAAAGCACCCTTATAGACATCTTTTAAACAAGATGGCATAGGTAAATCACAAAGCTTTACATGTGTATCATTGATAAAACGCTGGTGTAAAATTTCTTTTATTTTGGCTTTATTTAGCATGATTTGTTAAAGATGCCTTGATAAAAGAAAAAATAGCCGGATTAACCCTAACTAAGCGTGAAGTAAATTCAGGGTGAAACTGCACTGCTAAGAAAAATGGATGATCTTTAAGCTCTACAGCCTCAACTAAACCTTCATTTTCCCCGCTTATAATAAGCCCATTTTTTTCAAACATTTCTTTATATTTTGGATTAGCTTCATAGCGGTGGCGGTGGCGTTCTTTTACGCTTTTTTGATTATCATAAACCTTACTTAAAAGTGTATTTGGCTTGATATGACACTCATAAGCTCCAAGACGCATAGTTCCACCAAGTGGAGTTTTACTTGTTCTAATTTGCTTTTCTCCACTTGCGTCAATAAATTCATCAATCAAAAAGATGATAGGATTTTTACAATTTGGATTAAACTCGTGAGAATTTGCATCTTCTAGTTTTAAAACATTGCGTGCAAATTCCACTAAAGAAAGCTGCATACCCAAACAAATTCCTAAAAATGGAATTTTATTTTCTCTTGCATATTGTATGGCTTTGATTTTTCCTTCTACTCCACGGTAGCCAAAACCACCTGCTACTAAAATCCCATTTACATCTTTAAAGCTTTCTTCGACATTTGCATTTTCTAATTTTTCACTATCGATCCATTTTAAATTTACTCTTGCATCAAGTGCTGCACCTGCATGGATAATGGCCTCTGTTAAGCTTTTATAGCTTTCTTTTAAATCTACATATTTTCCTACAAAAGCGATACTAAGTTCATTACTTGGAGCGATGACTCTTTTTACTAAAGAATCCCATTCGTTCATACTTGGCTTTAAATTTTGAAGATCTAATAAACTTGCAATAGAATTTAAAATATCTTGTTTTAAAAAATTTAGTGGAATTTGATAAATACTAGCTGCATCCACACTTTCTATAACGCAGTTTTTTTCAACTCCGCATGAAATTGCGATTTTGTCTTTTAACTCTCTATCTAAAGATTTTTCACTTCTGCAAATGATCATATCAGGGCTTATACCTATACGGCGTAATTCTCCCACACTATGTTGAGTTGGTTTTGTTTTAAGTTCTCCTGCTGCTTTGATAAATGGCACTAAAGTCAAGTGAATATTAATAGCATTGTATTTACCCACTTCAAGTTTTAAAGCTCTAATAGCTTCTAAAAATGGTAAGCCTTCTATATCTCCTACCGTGCCACCTATTTCAACGATTAAAATATCTTTATCAACTCCGGCCTTTTTAATGCGATCTTTTATCTCATCAACTATATGAGGGATTACTTGTATAGTTTTTCCTAAGTAATCTCCTCTTCTTTCTTTTTCTATAACACTTTGATAAACTCTTCCTGTGGTAAAGTTATTATCTTGAGTTAAATTCTCATTTAAAAATCTCTCATAATGTCCTAAGTCTAAATCTGTCTCAGCTCCATCTTCAGTTACAAACACTTCCCCATGCTCTAAAGGACTCATCGTGCCAGGATCTACATTAATATAAGGATCTGCTTTTAAAATACTTACTTTTAAACCTGAATTTTTTAAAATAGTAGCAATAGATGCTGCTGCTATACCTTTTCCTAATGAGCTTAAAACACCACCGGTTACAAAAATATATTTAGTTTGTTTTAATTTCATAAAATAACCTTAATTTCTTTTTTTAAAATTATAACGAATAAAAAATTTTATTTTTATAAACATTTGTGTAAAATTCAATTATTTTTGAAGGAAATTTTCGATGAAAATCACATTATTAAATCATACTCCACTTTCTGTATGCTCTCATGCAACAAGAACATGTTGGCAAAGTTTTGACAAAGGTGATTGTGGTGGTGAGAAAGACAAAGAATTAATCGATCGAGTGGGAAATAAATTCAAACATGCTTCAACCTTAGAGCATTTAAACTATACTTTTTATATACAAGGTATTTCAAGAGCATGTTTACAAGAAGTTGCAAGACACCGCCACACTAGTCCTAGTGTAAAAAGCACAAGATATACTTTAAAAGAACTAAGAAATGAAAGCGAATTTAAAGAAAATGACTTTGAAAATGCTAAAAGATACTTAGTATTAACCGGAAATGAAGTAGTGGATAATGCAAGTATCAAAGCTTTAGAAAATCTACGTTTGATTTTGCAAAATAGCATTAGTTTAGATATAGCAAAATACTGCTTACCAGAAAGTTATAAAACAGAATTAACTTTAACGATTAATGCAAGAAGTTTGCAAAATTTTATTACTCTAAGAAGCTCAAAATCAGCCCTTTGGGAGATAAGACAACTCGCAAATGCTTTATTTGAAAACTTGCCTGAGGAACATCAATTTATTTTTAAACATTGTGTTTATCAAGAAGAAAATTCCCAAGATTAATTGGGAATTTTTACTTATATTTTTTTAAGAAATTCAGTTTTCAAAACAATCACACCAAATTTATCTACTTTAGCTTCAATTTCAGTGTCTTTGTTTGTAAGCTTAATATTTTTTATAGTTGTTCCGCGCTTTAAAGTAGTGCTTGCACCTTTTACCTTTAAATCTTTCACAACACTTACACTATCACCTGTATTAAGCTCAGTTCCATTTGCATCTTTTGGCATATATTCTCCTTAGAATTTATAAGTATATCCTAGATATAAACCATAATTTGTTTGTTTAGGATCGTAAAAGTTTGAACCTACCATATTTTGATAAAAATTTCTTGTATTATAATGAGTTTGCTCGGCTTTAAAACCAAACTCAATTTCATTTGCTTGATTTAACTCATATAAAGCACCGATTTTTGCTCCATAAGTATAACCATCAAAATCTTGAGATAATGATAAAAAGCTTGTTTTTAAAGTAATATCCGTTCTTGCATAGCCACCATATACACCTAAAACAGCTCTTGTTTTTTCAAAGATTTTTGGAGTAAAATCATAACCAAGCAAAAACTTATGTGTAGTAAATTCTCCATCAATTTTTAATCTTGTGGTATTGATTACATCACTAAATTCGCTTGAATAATTATAAGCACCATAAATTCTATGATTTTCACTAAAACGATAACCAACTCTTAAACCAAAAACAGGAACATTACCTTCTAAATCACCATTATATTTAATGTTTTGTGTTTTTCTATGATCAAGATCAGATTTTACCTTAGTATGAAACCATCCTGCATCAATACCTAATAATATTCCTGAATTTTCATCAGCTAAAGCTAAATTTGAAACCAAAGCAACACTTGCAACTAAACTAAATAATTTTAATTTCATATTTTCCTCCTTAAAATAAGACTTAATATATCCTTTTATTTTTAATAAAAACTTAATTTTGTGGTACCACTAAATCAGATCTACACTCAATCACGGTATGAACATTACCACGAGGGTTAAAATCACCTACTACTTTTATCCATTTTGGATCAAGTTTTTCTTTTAAAGTATTATAAATTTCATTAATACTTGCTTCATGTGAAACATTTCTATACATAAAGGTATTAATATAAAGTTTGATTGCTTTAAGTTCTACTACTAATTTATTTGGAATGTATTCTAAGTAAATTGTAGCAAAATCAGGATACCCACTACGCGGACAACAACACATAAATTCAGGTAAAGTGATTTTAATCACATAATCATTTTTGGCATCATTTGGCCAAACTTCCATATTTTCTACACTAAATTCTTTGATTTCTTTTTCACCATATCGCATTTATAATCCTTAGTTTGTTTTTAAAACTTTATAATACCACAATATTTTATATTTTATTTTGACAAAATTTAAAAAGCTTATCTTGAAGTGAAAGTAATTTTTCACTTTCATTACTAAGAATTTTTATACACAAACCCTCATAAAAAAGTTGATTTATATCGTCAAATGAAGCTTTTAATTCTTCATAAAACTCATCATATCCAAAAAGATAAATACTCAAATAATGCGTATGATTTGCAAAAAAATTTAAATCATTTTCTTTCATATAAGAAGGATTGATTTTAATTTTATCATTTAAAATTAAAGTATCATTTCTATAAATTTGAGTTAAACTCTCATAATTTTTAAAAGCAAATTTTTCATCCATAGCCACTCTACCAAAAATGACAAAATCAACATAAACTAATCTTGAAAAAGAAGCTAGATTAATCTTTGTATTTTGTATAAAATTTGCATTTTCTTGAAGCAAAAGTGGCTTTGGCATATAAAAAAAGCTTGCATTTTCTTCAAGAGTAAAATCAATATTTTTACTCGCAAAAGAATCTTTAGTATCATATACCTTTTCATAACTTTGTGTGAGTATAGCGGTGTTTGTACTTTTCTTACATATGATTTCAAAACTTAAATGATCCTCTTTAAAAATTCCAGCACTAGAATTTAAAACATATATACTAGTTAATTTTTTATCATAAAAATTCCTCATAAGTTTAAAAGGAGGAGTAAAAAAAGAATTTTTTATGATAGTTTTTTCATTGATAGTATCTAATGTAAGTTTAAAAACACTCTTTTGAGCAAACAAATCAATCCTTTAAAAGTGTGTATTTTTTAATCCAAGTAACGATTTCTTCTAAACCTTCTTTAGTTTGAAGATTACTCATGATAAAAGGTCTATCTCCACGCATTTTTAAAGTATCTTCTTGCATGATTTTTAAAGAAGCATTTACATAAGGAGCTAAGTCTATTTTATTGATAATCATTAAATCAGATCTACAAATAGCAGGACCACCTTTGCGTGGAATTTTTTCTCCTTGAGCAACATCTATAACAAAGATAAAAAAATCCACAAGTTCAGGTGAAAAAGTCATTGATAAATTATCTCCACCACTTTCTATAAAAATAAGATCTAAATCACTAAAACGCTCTTGTAAAAGTTCAACAGCTTCAAGATTACAAGAAGCATCTTCTCTAATGGCTGTATGAGGACAACCTCCAGTTTGCACTCCAATGATTCTTTCTTTTTCAAGAACGCCTTGTTTGATTAAAAAATTTGCATCTTCATTTGTATAAATATCATTCGTAATCACAGCCAAAGAAAGCTCATCTTTTAAAGCTTGACATAAATTTAATACTAAAGCTGTTTTACCACTACCTACAGGACCACCTATGCCTATTTTAACCATTATAACCCTTTTAAGAAATATAAATTTTAAATGCTAAATTTTGGTGTTTTATACCCAAATAATCATTTAAGACATTATGATTTTCACACCAATCTTTTAAAGTTAAATTTTGTAATTTAGAAAGAACCTTTTGAAAATCTTGCTGTAATTGAAAAAGTAAAATCTGCCCTTCATTTTGTGATAAAGGCACGATTTTCACAAGAATATTAATAAAATTACTCATTAAAGCAAATAAAAAACTTTCATACATAAAATCAAGTTCATTATCTTTACAAAATAAAGCATACACAAAAGGATAAATAGGAGTTTGATTTTCTTTAATGTATTGATTTAATAAAGGATTTGATAATCCATAAAGACTTACATTTTTTACAAAGCGTTTAGCTAGAAAAACATAAGCTTGACTTTGTTCTTTTGCAACTATACTTGATAAAAACTTTCTTTGATAAATTAGTAAATTTTTTACATCATTTGCATTTTCATAAGCTATTTTCAAAGCTAAAAGCTCAAAATATAAAATATTAGAATAAAGCTGAGTTTTTAAAACTTTTTTAGCATCTTCTATATTTTTTATATAAGCAAAATTCACATAAGATTCTAAACCAAAAGAATGTGAAAAAGCTCCTATAGGAAAAGAAGAATCACTAATTTGTAAAAGTAAAAAATTTAATTTATTCATCTTTACTCTTTGATAAGTTTAAAATTTGGATCAACTTGGATAAAACTTGGCATATCAAGCATATATTTTGGCTCTAAAATTTCTTCACATTTTTCGTATTTTATATTAAATTTTTCTAAAAACCTTATGATAGAATTTTGCTCTAAAGTAATGAGTTTATGATCTTTATAAAATAAATTTAAATGCATATTGCCCACTTGATAACTTATTAAAGCAAGGTTGTATTCATTTTCTATGTGAATTTTTAAAACTTTTTCAGGTTTAATCTTCACTAAAATCAAAAAATCCTCATCATATAAACAATCATTATGATTTAAACCTTTATTACCAGGCATTTTTATAGCGACATCTAGTCCTTTTAAAGTCGTTGTTCTTAATATCTTTTTAAAAGTATCAAACCAACTAAGCTCTAAAAAATCGCATTCTTTGTTTAAATCATAATGCGTTATTTTATTTTGAAGTAAAATCATTAAATCATAAAATATTTTCTAGCTAAAGCTAAAGAATCAACACTCTTAGAGCTAATAAGCTCACCATTTATCTTTACTTCATAAGTTTGTGGATTTACTTCTATATCTTGAACTTTATCATTAAATTTCAAATCTTTTTTAGTGATATTTCTACAATTTTTTACTGCAACACATTTTCTTTTTAAACTTAATTTTTCAGGCATATTAGCATCTAAAGAAGCTTTAGAAACAAAATGTAAAGCATTTTCATTTAAATTTGCACCAAACATTTTTTCATAGATAATAGGCTCAGGTGTTGGGATAGAAGCATTAGCATCGCCTATTTTTGCACCTACTATCAAGCCACCTTTTAAAATAAGCTTTGGTTTTACTCCAAAAAATTTAGGTTGCCAAAGCACTAAATCAGCAAATTTTCCTACTTCAATAGAACCAACATAACTATCAATCCCATGTGCAATAGCAGGATTTATAGTATATTTTGCTATGTAGCGTTTAATACGGAAATTATCATCTAAATCATTATCTTCCTTCAAGGCACCAAATTCTTTTTTACATTTATCAGCACTTTGCCATGTTCTTAAAATTACCTCACCTACGCGTCCCATAGCTTGAGAATCACTACTCATAATGCTAAAAACACCCATATCATGAAGTTTATCTTCTGCTGCTATAGTTTCAGGACGAATTCTACTATCTGCAAATTCAACATCTTCTTTGATTTTATTATCTAAATGATGACAAACCATAAGCATATCTAAATGTTCATCAATGGTATTTTTAGTAAAAGGCATAGTAGGATTAGTACTTGCAGGTAAAACATTTTCAAAACCTGCCATTTTAATAATATCAGGAGCATGGCCACCACCTGCACCTTCAGTGTGAAAAGTATGAATAACTCTACCATTAATAGCTTTAATCGTATCTTCTACAAAACCTGCTTCATTTAAAGTATCTGTATGGATAGCTACTTGTATGTCCATTTCATCAGCTATATTTAAACTAGTATCAATCACACTAGAAGTAGCACCCCAATCTTCATGAATTTTTAAGCCGCATGCACCAGCTATAATTTGCTCTTTTAAAGCATTTTTATTACTTGAATTTCCTTTACCTAAAAAGCCAAAATTCATAGGGTAATTTTGCGTAGCTTTTAACATAGAATGTATATGATAAGCCCCACTTGTGCAAGTTGTAGCATTTGTTCCCTCACTTGGTCCTATGCCACCTCCTATCATAGTAGTAACACCACTATATAAGGCACATTCAATTTGAGTTGGGGAGATAAAATGTATATGAGTATCAATACCACCTGCAGTTACTATTAAACCTTCTGCACCGATAATATCTGTACTTGTGCCTATAACTAAGCTAGGATCAACTCCATCTTGTATATCAGGATTGCCTGCTTTTCCTATACCTACTATATAGCCATTTTTTATCCCAATATCTGCTTTATAAATACCGGTATAATCAACAATCAAAGCATTAGTTAAAACTAAATCCGGAAATTCTCCCTCACTTACACTTTGAGCCATACCATCTCTAATATTTTTACCACCACCAAATTTAACTTCTTCGCCATATAAAGTATAATCTTTTTCTACTCTTAAAATCAAATCTGTATCTGCTAATCTTACTCTATCATTAGTTGTTAGACCATACATATTCACATAGTCTTTTTTGCTAATCTTAATCAAAGAAATCCTTTCTCTTTTGCTTTTGATAAAGCTTTAGTTTTATTTTCATCATTGATAAAATCATCACAAAGATTATTAAAACCTAAAACCTTTTTTAAACCACCAAATTCTATTAAACTTACTGTTTTTTCTTCACCTGGTTCAAATCTCACACTTGTTCCTGAAGCGATATTTAACCTTTTACCATAAGCTTTTTCTCTATCAAAAGACAAAAAGCGATTAACTTCAAAGAAATGAAAATGCGAACCAACTTGTATAGGACGATCACCTTTATTGCTTACTTTAATTTCTATAGAAGTTTTATTTTCATTAAGCACAATAAATTCTGATGATAAAAATATCTCTCCAGCTTTTATTTTATCATCATTTGCTATAGGCTCATGTATAGTAACTAATTTTGTGCCATCTTCAAAAGGAAGTTCTATTTGAATTTCTTCAAGCATACTTGCAACACCATCAATCACATCTTCACTTGTAAGTAAAGTTTTCCCTATGCTCATCAATTCACTCACACTTAAATTTTTTCTTGCAAGTTCCATTAATTCATAACATATATAAGCTAAAGCTTCATTATAATTTAATTTTATTTTTTGCTCTTTTCTATCTTTAGCGATTTTCCCTGCATAATGAAGCATTAATCGTTGCAATTGCTGCTGAGTAAAATGCATTTTAATCCTTATAAATTTTTTAGATATTATATAACTATTTGCTTGCTTTTAAGCAAAAATTCTATTACATTTTTAATTCTATTTTATAGTCTTTTTGGATTTCTATAAAAGGAGGATTTAAATTTTCACATTGAGCTTTAAATTTTTGATGATTTAAAATAAGAGTGTTTATTTCTTCTTTTTCACTAAATAAACGCTTTTCTATAACATTTTCATTTTGATAGATTAATTCATAATTTTGCAAAATATATTTTTTTGAAAAAAGAATAAAAAGTATTTTAATATCAGAATGATTTTGAAATTTTTGTAACTTTTTTGGAGTAAGATAAAATCCTTCAATGATTAAATTTTGTTTATTTTCTATACAAATTTAAATCATACCATCTACAATAGGAAATAAAAAATCAGTTATTTTTTCATCCTCATCTACTCTAAAAGGACAATTTTTCAAGAAGTCTTTGAGCAAGCAAGGTCTTTCCCGTGTGGCTCTCTCCACCAAGTAAAAAAATCATTTTTAAAAATTATAAATTAAATTTTTAATTTTTCTTTGTCAATTTCTTGTAAAAAAGAAGCATCAACAGCATTAAAACAAAGTTTTTTAATCTCATCTTTACTTTTATATTTTAAATCAATATTATTTCTTTTAGCTAATTCAAACATCATTTTAGGCTCTAATGAGCCTTCAATATGTAAGTGTAATTCCACTTTTGGAATATTTTGTAAAAAAGTTTTTATTGATTAAATTTTTACTTCTTGTCTTATAATTTTTTTATCTCTTGTTTGAGCATTTTTTTGAATTTCTGCATGCAAATTTTTTATATCTTCAGGCCAATCCATACCTTGTTCTTGAACATTCCAATCTGGATATTTACTATTTTCAAATGCTAAATAATCTTTATTACAACATTCTTCTATAAATTTATAACTAATAGAAGCATTTTTAATTTTGTGATACCCAAATAAGCCTTTTATATCTTTTTCAAAATTTTCTTGAAAAATCATATAAAATTCAATCTTTTTACCTTGTAATATAGTATGATATAAAAAATACCATATACCAAAACTTCTAATACTAGGACGACCTTTTATACCACCATCTTTATAAATTGATAATGTTCCTTTTATACCACCTTTATCTTGAGAACCACCTATTTTTTTAATTTCACCATCTACAACTATTAAATAAACTCTAGCTACATTTTCAGTTAAAATACTTTGTGGTAATGAATTATTATTTTCATCTTTTAAATCTTTTAAATAATTAAAATTAAGTTTTGTACTACCTTCAATAAATTCAACATCTGCAATTTTAAATGCTGTTTTAACTTGACTTATTTTCAATTTTAATCCTTTATTATTAATAATTCATGACTTTTTTTAATGTTTGTATCATCACCTCTATTAATACGATTTTTACCAACTCTTGTTTCACCCTGTCCCATAGTATATTGCCATTTTGGTTCTAAAATTTTAAAATCTTTATAAGCTTTTCTAACAAATTCACAATCATTATAACTAAGTATAAATTTTCCCTTATGATTTTTAAGACATTGTGCTAATAAATCATGATCAAAATTATTATGATGAATAGGAAAATTTCTCATAGGATAAATTCCTTTAAACATTTTCGAATCACCTTCAAGATAATAAGGTGGATCACAATAAAAAAAATCATTTGGATATAATTTGAAAACTTCTTCAAATGAAGTACATTGAACTTCTAAATTTTTAACATTAAAATTTTTAATTTTTTCTAACATTTTTAAATATTTATCTTTATTTTCATAATTACTTGACATCCAACCTAAAAACCCTGGACCATAACTAAGATTAAAATTAAAAAAATAATCCCTTGCTAAAGTTAAATTATCAAGTTTTAATTTATTTTCCCAATGGCTTTTTAATTCTTCTTTTATTATTTTATAAGTATTTTTATCAGGATTTAATTTTAAAAGTTCTTCATATAATCTTTTATTATCATTTAAAATAACTTGCCAAAAATTAACTAAAATATCAAATATATCAAATGCTTTTACTTTTATATCTAATTCTAAGGCACTTGCAATCTCAACACTTCCACCACCAATAAAAGGACTAATAAGTCTTTTTAAATCATTTGGAAAATGTTCTAATATAATACCTACTGCAAGTGATTTTCCACCACCATATCTAATAGGGCTTTTAGTATATCTTTTAAAAGGTAAATTTTTACCTTTTAAAGATTTTAAAAAATATTCTTTTTTATTTTCATCAAAATCAAATAGATTTTTTGTCATTAAACATCCAAATGTTTAACATCTTTAGCATGAGCTTGTATGTACTCACGGCGTGGTTCTACATCATCACCCATGAAAAGGTTGAAAGTATCATTTGCTCTTTGAGCATCCTCTATAGTGATCTTTAACAAACGACGATTACTTGGATCCATAGTTGTTTCCCAAAGTTGTTCAGGATTCATCTCACCAAGACCTTTATAGCGTTGTATATAAGCACCTTTTTTAGCATTTTTTTCAACTTCATCTAAAATTTCTAAAATATCTTTATCAAATTTTAAATCTCTATCTTTAATTTTTTGATAAATATAATTTGCCTCTTCATATAAAGGATTAACAAATAAATCATCATTGATGATAAGTTCTTCTAAACCATTTTCAGTTTGTACATAAACACGAATTTCATTTTCATTGATATATGAATTTAAGATATTGTGATTTTGTTTTTCTAAAAATTCTTTTATGACTTTAAATAATTCTTCATTAGAAGCTTTTATCAAATCAGGATTTTCTATCAAATACCTAATCACTGAAATTACATTAAATCTTTTTTCTAATTCTTTTAAAACACTTCTATAAGCTGCAACGATTTTTAGAAAATCTTTTAAATCGTTTAATCCTATACCCTCATAAGTAGAACTTTCTATACCTGTTTCGATCAAATAATCATTTAAAGCTTTTTCATCTTTTAGATAAATTTCTTTTTTTTGACCTTTTTTATAGCGATATAAAGGTGGTTGAGCTAAATAAATATGTCCATTTGCTACAAGATCATTCATAAAGCGGAAGAAAAATGTTAAAAGTAAAGTTTGTATGTGAGAACCATCTACATCAGCATCTGTCATAATGATGATTTTATGATATCTTAGTTTTTCTATATCAAACTCATCACCGATCCCACAACCAAAAGCTGTGATCATATTTTGAATTTGTTCACTTTTTAAAATTTTATCTAGTCTTGCTTTTTCAACATTGAGTATTTTACCTCTTAAAGGTAAAATCGCTTGGAAAGTTCTTTCTCTACCTTGTTTTGCAGAACCTCCCGCACTATCACCCTCAACTAAATAAATTTCGCTTTCACTCGGATCTTTACTTTGACAATCAGCTAATTTTCCTGGTAAAGTCCCTACACTTGAACTTTCTTTTTTACGGGTTAATTCTCTAGCTTTTTTAGCTGCTTCTCTACCACGAGCTGCCATTAAAGCTTTATTCATGATAGCTTTTGCTTCGATAGGATTTTCTTCAAAGTATTTTGTCAAATACTCAAAAGAAGCCTTAGAAACTATAGGTCTAACATAGCTTGAACCTAATTTTCCTTTAGTTTGTCCTTCAAATTGTGGCTCAGGTACTTTAACACTTACAACTGCTATTAAACCTTCTCTTACATCATCACCTGTGATTTTAGAGTCTTTCTCTCTAGCACTAGCATTTGCTTCAATGTAATTGCTAATAACACGAGTTAAGCCCATTCTAAAACCTGCTTCGTGCGTTCCACCATCTGGAGTTTTTATATTATTAACAAAAGAAAGTAAATTTTCACTATAACTATCATTATAAAGCAATGCTACTTCAACATTTACATCTTCTTCATCTACATTAAAAAATACAGCCTTAGTTAGAGCTTGTTTTTTATTTAAATCTGTAACAAATTGACTTATACCACCTTCAAAATGAAAGCTTTCTGCTTTTCCTACACGATTATCTTTAAAATTTATAGTAATTTTTGGATTTAAATATGCAAGTTCACGAAATCTTTTAGCTAAAATTTCATAATCAAAATCAGTCACTTCAAAAATTTGATCATCTGGCCAAAATTCTATGATTGTTCCTGTTTTTTTACTTTTACCTATGGTTTCAAAATTACTTGTAACTTTACCTTCTGAAAATTCTTGGCGATAAATTTCTCCATCTCTATGCACTGTAGCAACTAATTTTCTTGATAAAGCATTTACAACGCTTACACCAACCCCGTGTAAACCACCTGAAACTTTATAAGTATCTTTATCAAATTTTCCACCTGCATGAAGCACGGTTAAAACTACAGTTAAAGTAGGGATATTTTCAGTAGGGTGAATTCCCACAGGAATTCCTCTACCATTATCACTTACTATACAAGAGCCTTCTGTAGTAATTTCTACATTAATCGTATCACAAAAACCTGCCATAGCTTCATCAATAGAATTATCCACTACTTCATAAATCATATGATGAAGACCGCCTATGTTGGTATCACCTATATACATACCAGGGCGTTTTCTAACAGCTTCTAAGCCTTTTAAAACTTTAATATTTCCTGCGCCATAATTTTGATTTTCTTGCATTTATTTTCCTTATAAAATAACTGGCATTATCACAGTTTGTAATTCTTCACTTGAAACTAAGAATGCCATATGAGGTTCATTTATGCTAAGTTTAAATGTTTCACTTTCAATAGAATTTAAAAAGTCAGTAATGAATTTATTTTTAATGCAAAGATTAAATTCTTCATCTATGTTTAATTCCATTTCAAGTTCAGTTTTTGCTTCCATATTATCTAAACTAATACCTTCAAATACAAGTTTATCTTTATGGAAATTTAATTTCATTTTTTCAGTAATTACATTGATTTTTTTCAATGCGTCCATAAATTCTTCTGTTTTAAAAATAAATTCTTTTGTAATATTTTTTGGAATTACTCTTTCATAATCAGGGAATTTATCATTAATAAGTTTTGTGAAAAACTCAAAATTGTCATTTTTTGCAATCAATATATTTTCATCATAATAAATTTCAATTTTTTCAAAAAAGATTTTTTGCATTTCTAAAATGGCTTTTTTAGGGATACAAAGATTAAATTCTTTTTCGTTTGTTTTATTTAGTGTAAAAACCGCTAAGCGTTTAGTATCTGTTCCTACAAAGCTAATGTGGGTTGTTTTTATATCAAGTAAAGCACCATTTAAAGAATACTTTGGATTATTTGTATCAACTGCAGGTAGGATTTTTTTCAAAGATCTACTTAAATCACTTGAATCAATATCAAATTTATCTTTTCCTTCAGTGCTTGGGAAATTTGGAAAATCTTCATAATTAAACATAGGAAGTTTATATTTAGTTCCTTTTTGTCTAATAAAAAGGAAATTTTCTATAGTTTCTAAGACCACATCTTCATTATTTAAACTTTTAATGATATCTAAAATACTTTTAGCATTAGCAGTTGCAAAACCTGCACTTTCAACTTTAATTTTTTTGATTTTATAGTTAATACCTATTTCATAATCACTTGCCCTTATGATTAATTTATCTTCAACTACTTCAAAAAGTAAGTGAGAAGCGATGTTGCTTGAGTCTTTTTTATCTACATAAGAGTTAGTTAAAACTATGGCAGATTCTAAAGTGTTTTTATTAATGCTAATTTTCATTTTTACTTCCTTTGTTTTTTAAATTTATTTTATCATAATAATAAGCAATGTGAAAATGTGAAATGCTTTTTAAAAGCCTTTTTTTATAGAAATTTTACTCATAGAATAAAATTTTTTATTTTTCACTTTTATTCACAGGGTGCTTTTTATTTTTGTTAAAATTTTATTTCTTAATTCTTCTACTATGGCTTTTAGGTTTTCATTTTCGCTCATTAACTCTTGAATTTTTTTAATATTATGTGAAATGGCAGTGTGATCTTTCATATTAAAAAATCTAGCAAGTTGAGGCATAGACATAGTTGTAAGCTCTCTTGCTAAATATATCACAACCCTTCTTGCCATAACGATATTTTGTGTTTTTTTATTTGATTTTATATCATTTGATTTAAGATTATAGCTTTTTGAAACATCAGCAAGTATGTCTTCAACACTAATATTTTCTTTTGTTTCTTTAATGTGATCTTTCATAAAGCTTTTAACGATTTCTAAAGTGATTTCTTGATTAAAAAGCCTTGCTTGGGCATTTAGATTTGTAATCATACCTTCAATTTCTCGGATGTTATCTCCCATTGAAGTAGCGATGTAGCTTATAACTTCAGGTTTGAGATAAATAGCATTAAATTCGCATTTTTTCTTGATAATTGCGATTTTTGTATCAAGCTGAGGTGGAGTGATATCTGCGATGATCCCATTTGCAAAACGGCTTTTTAAGCGTTCTGTTATGCCTTTTAACATATTTGGAGGATTATCACTTGTCATGATGATTTGTCCAAATTTTTCTTTTATTTCATTAAAAGTAAAGAAAAATTCTTCTTGAATTTTATCTGTTTTACCTAAAAACTGCACATCATCGATGAGTAAGACATCACAATTTTTGTATTTTTCATGAAATTTACTCATAGTTTTGTTATTTAAATGCATGGTAAAATCATTGATAAAATTATCACTTGTAGCATAAATAACCTTATATCCATTATCTAAGCACACATTTCCGACAGCTTGAAGCAAGTGAGTTTTTCCAAGTCCTGTAGGGCCATAGATAAAGATGGGGTTGTATAATTTTCCAAGTTTGCTTTTATCGGTAATAGCTTTGCAAGTTGCATAGGCAAATTGATTAGAATCTCCTACAACAAAGCTTTCAAAAGTAAAAGAAGGATTTAAAATAGTACTTTGAAATTTAATCTGTGAAATATCTGTAGAAAAATGTTTTTTCTCTATCTTTTGATCATTTGTAATGATTTTAACTTGAGGGTTAATCCCTGTTTTTACTTCATAAAAATAAGCTAGTTTTTGTGCGTATTTTGTTTGTATAAATTTAGCCAAAAAATGATTTGGTGCGATAAATACTAAGATATTATTTTTACTTAATTTTTCACTAAATTGTAAGTGAGAAATATAAGTATTGTATTCGTTATTGCTAATTTCAGTTTTAAATTCAAGTAAAAAATCTTTTATATTCATTATTATTCTTATAAATTATGATGTAAAACTTAAAATTCTAGCTTATTTTTTATAAAAAATGGTTAAAATTATTCACATAAAAATTTAAATTTCACATCTATGTGAATAAAAAGGTGAAAAGTTTGAAAGTTTTAGGGATAGATCCTGGTTCTAGATATTGTGGATATGCTATTGTAGAAAAAATAAATAATAAAAATCAACTCATAGAAGCAGGACTTATCAAAATCAAACCCAATGATTTACAGTATCAAATCACAGAATTATGTGAAGGACTTGATCTAATCTTTAAAAATCATCAGTTTGATGAGGTAGCTATAGAAGATATATTTTTTGCTTATAATCCAAAAACGGTTCTAAAACTAGCACAATTTCGTGGAGCTTTGAGTTTAAAAATCTTACAAATTCATGGAGAATTTGCAGAATACACACCTTTACAAGTGAAAAAAACCGTAACAGGTAAAGCAAAAGCTACTAAAGAGCAAGTAGCTTTTATGGTAAAAAGATTACTTGGAATTTCAAAAGACATCAAGCCACTTGATATTACCGATGCTATCGCAGTAGCTTTGACGCATTTAGCAAATTTGAGAGTAAAAAAGTGATTTTACTTTCCATTTCCTATAAAATAAATTTCAACATCATGTAGAAGTTTTTCACATACAGCAGAATCAGTATTTTTTTCTACTACTAGGTTGATATGATTTTTGGTATCTCTAAAACTTCCTGCAGATTTTGAATTTTTTAATTCTAATTTTTGATTATCTTTTAAATATTTAATAGTTATTACAAATTTATGTGCCGCGGTAGCTTCGCCTAGATTTGTTTCTATCAAAACATTCATATTTGATGCTTTTGCTAGGGTTGCTTGAGTTTTGTTAATCACTTCTTTCATTCTTCTATTGAGTTCTAAAATTCTTGAGATGAATTTATTATCTATACTTTCAAATGCTATTTTTAGTTTATTCATAATTTCTTGATTAGTAGGTTTATCAGGTGCTACATAAACCATATAAAGTCCATTTTTAATATCTACTTTAGTGCTTTTAGTATCACGCCCACTACCAAAAACTTTTATATATATAGCATTATCAAGATATACTCTATCTATCATAGGACCATAGATTTCATATTCTCTTTTTCTTACGATTACTTCTCTTGCGGCTACTTGAATTTTTACTGAACAATCATGAATTATAGGTTCCATTTCTTTTTTTATTTCAAGTAGTTCTTTTAGCATATAACATCCTTATTATTTTTTTTAGTATTATAGATTATAACAAAAAAATGTTTTTTTCTTTGTTAATTTTAGTTTATATAATTTTTATAACATTCCAAAGTTATTTTAAAAAAAGGAAAAAAATGAAAATTAAAACTATAGTTTCAAGTTTAGTTTTAGCAAGTACTTTATTTGCTGCAAATTCTCATCATGCTCATCATGGAGCTTCTGGAAGTATTTCATCACAAATCATGATGAGTATGCATGAACCTATGATGAAAAATCCTTTAGTACAAAGCAATGACATAGAAAGAGATTTTTTAGCTAATATGATTCCACATCACCAAGGTGCTATTGACTCATCTAAGCTTTTATTAGAACATACAAAAAGTGAAGAGATGAAAAAAATCGCTCAAAATATCATAAAAGCTCAAGAAAAAGAAATCCAAGAATTTCAAGAAATTCTAGATAAAAATCTTTATACAAAAACTCAAATTGATGAAGAAACTTATAAAAAATTTGTCCAAGAAGAAAAAGAGTTAATGCAAAAAATGATGATTTTAATGAGTTCGGTTAAAGAAAGCAAAAACATCAATAAAGACTTTTTAGAAGCGATGATAGCACATCATCAAGGTGCAGTAGATGCTTCAAAACAAATTTTATTTTACTCTAAAGACAAAACTATCACTGATATAGCGAAAAAAATCATTTTAGATCAAGAAAAAGAAATCCAAGAATTTACGAATTTGTTAAAGTATATGTAAAAATAGGTAGTTTAGTAAAATTTCTAAGAACATATTATTACTTTTATCTAAAAATAAAAGTAATAATATTTTTAGATATTAATTAAATACTAAATACTAGCTTTTATTTAAAATTCAATATATCTTATATAGATTAGTATATAATTATATAAAATTTATATTTTGGATATTAATGACTACGTTATCAAGTTTTAATATTAGTTCTCGTCGTTATTTAGGCAACAAAACAAAACTTTTACCATTTATTTTAAACATTACAAATAAAAACTGTAAAAATATAAAGTCTGTTGCTGATATATTTTCAGGAACGGGAGTAGTTGCTAGCGCATTTATAGATAAAATAATTTATACAAACGATATCTTACAAAGTAATTATTTTTGTAATGTTGCATGGTTTAGTCCTGAAAATTATGATGAAGATAAAATAAAATTTTTGTTAAATGATTTTAATAAATATGATAAAAATGAAAATAATTATATGAGAGAAAATTTTGCTGATACTTATTTTAGTGCTAAAGTGTGTTCTAAAATAGGTTTTATTCGTGAAAGTATTGAAAATTTAAAAGAAAGTGATAAAATTAATGAAAAAGAAAAAGCTATTTTAATTACTTCATTAATATATGCAATGGATAAAATAGCAGCTACATGCGGACATTACGATGCTTATAGAAAAAATGCAAAACTAGTTAATGAAATTAATCTTACTCTACCACAATTTTATAATAAATTAAACACTAATAATCGATGTTTTAATAAAGATGCAAATGAACTTATAGAAGAAATTTATGCAGATTTAATTTATATCGATCCTCCTTATAATTCTAGACAATATAGTGACACTTATCATTTATTAGAAAATATAGCTACTTGGAAAAAACCACAGGTTTTTGGTGTAGCCCGTAAAATGGATAGAAGTATGATTAAAAGTAAATATTGTAGTAATACTGCAAATGATACTTTTGTTAATTTAATATCAAATATAAATGCAAAATATATATTATTATCTTATAATAATATGTTTGCTAAAGGTAATAATCGTTCAAATGCGAAGATAAGTGATGAAGTTATAATACAATCATTAAGCACAAGAGGTGAAGTGAGTATTTTTTCTCAAGAACACAAAGCATTTAGTACAGGTAAATCAAATATTAAAGACAATTATGAAAGGTTGTTTTTATGCAAATGCCGTTAATTGCTTCACCGCTAAATTATACTGGTGGAAAATTTAGATTACTTCCTCAAATTTTGCCATTATTTCCTAAGAATATTAATACTTTTATTGATTTGTTTTGCGGGGGTTGTAATGTAGGTTTAAATGTAAAAAGTAAAAAGACAATATATAATGATATCAATATAAAACTCTATAATTTATATAATTTTTTTAAAAAAATGGATAGTGAAAATATTTTAAAACAAATTTATAAAATAATTGAGAAATATGATTTGTCTATTGTTAGTAAGTATGGATATGAATTTTATAAATGTGATAGCTCTAAAGGGTTGAGTAAGTATAATAAAAATGGCTATTTAAAGCTTAGAAATGATTTTAATATAGAAAATAATACATCTTTTGACTATTATATAATGTTTTATGTGATGATTGTTTATGCATTCAATAATCAAATCCGATTTAATTCAAAAGGTAATTTTAATTTACCTGTTGGAAAACGAGATTTTAATACTAAAATGGAGCAAAAACTTATTAATTTTATTAAAAGAATACAAGAACAAAATTGTTATTTTTCTTGTATTGATTTTAGAAATTTTAATATTCAAAATTTAGAAAAAAATGATTTTGTTTATATTGATCCACCTTATTTAATTACTTGTGCAACCTATAATGAAAATAGTAGTTGGAATGAGAATGATGAAAAAGACTTGCTTGATTTTTTAGAAAAATTAGACAATCAAAATATAAGATTTGCTCTTTCAAATGTTTTATCTAGTAAAGGAAAAACTAATGAAATATTAAAGCATTGGTTAAAAAATAAAAAATATAAAGTTCATCATTTAAAACATAAATATTCAAATTCTAATTATCAAATTAAAGATAAAAATTTTACAAGTGATGAGGTATTAATTATTAATTATTAGGAATAAAATGGAAAATTTTAGATATAAAAGTTATTGCTGGAGTTTAGGAACTACAAGTTTTAGAACTGAGAATTTTAATAAAAATATTGAACTTCAATTAAAATTACTTAATGATTTTTGGCAACTACCAAAAAATATAGGACAAGAATGGATAGGTAATAGAATTTTACAATCTAATTACTATGATTTTTTAAAAGACAATGGTTTTGTTATTGGAGTTGCAAATAATAAGGATAAAGATGCAAGACAAAAAACTTCAGGGCTTGTTGATATAGGGTTAATTGATAATAATAGAAAATTAACAGAAGTAGGGTATAAACTTTTACAAGTCAGTGAAAGCAGAGATTTTAGTACAGATAATCTTTTGCAAATTTCAAAAGATAGTTTTATATATTTAAAACAACTTTTGAAAACTAATATTACTATAGAAAATGAATGTGTTAAACCTTTTATAATTGCACTTTATCTACTTAATAAACATCAATTTTTAGAATATGATGAATTTGTATATCTTCTTCCACTTTGTACGAATAAAAAATATACAGAACAAATTTTAACACAAATTTCATATTTAAGAAATGATAAAATAAATATAGATGATATTATTATAAATCGTTTAATGGAAATGGAAAATTACCAAGAAGCATTGAAATGGTTTTTAGCTTCAAAACAAATTAACAAAGATGTAATTTGTAAAATAGGAATGAATAGAAAAAGTCCAAGTTATGATTTAGATTATTTTGAAGTTTATGAAATATTAAAAGCTATATTTTTACAGAAACAAAAAGATGAAAATTCATTGATAAAGTTATATAACATTATAAGAAAATTAAAATTAAAAAACTTATGGGGCAAATTTATTTTTACTACTAAAATAACTACAAAAAAGATAAAGAAAGAGCTTTGTAATGTTTTAAATCCTAGTATTTTTGATAAAGTTTCTAATGAGGATGAATTTAAATTAGCTTTTTTTAAAGTGTTGCATTTATTAAAAGCAAAAGCTACTCTTAGAGATTATGCTGATTTAAATCGACGTTATTTAGGGCTTAGCAATATATTCTTATTTAGAAATAATAAAGTTGAACTTGACATAATTCCAAAATATTTTTTTAAAACAGTAATAGAAGATTTATATAAAAATGCATTTATCTCAGATAAAAATTTATATAAAGACTGCGAATTAAATGAAATTTCATCATTTTTTGTGTCAACCGATAATATTATTATAGATTCTATAAATAGTGAGTTTGGACTTAATATTTCAACACTTGATGATGCAATGAGTGAGTATGAAAAGCAAAGATATAAAAGATTTAACAAGTTAATTGATGAAAAATTTAATGATGAAAAACTTATAGAATTATTAAATAATCTTGAAATAAGAAAAGATGAAATAATAAAAGAGTATATTACAAATAATGCTGATATTCCTACTATATATGAATATTTATTAGGTATTATATGGTACAAAATAAGTGCAAGAAAAGGTAAAATTTTAGATTATATGAAATTATCCATGGACGCAGATTTTCTTCCTATATCTCATGCAGGCGGTGGCGAAGCAGATATTGTTTATGAATACGAAGAAAATGAATTTTATCCACAACATACTTTGCTTCTAGAAGCAACACTCACAGATAAAACAAATCAACGAAGAGCAGAAATGGAACCTGTTTCAAGACATTTGGGACAGCATCTTTTGGCAACAAGAAATATAAATTCTTATTGTGTTTTTTCAACTACACATTTAGACATAAATGTTTTAAGTGATTTTAGAAATCGTAAAAATTCTACATATTATGATACTTGTGATAGTACAAATAAAATTAAAGGAATGAAAATTATACCTTTGGAAACAATTGAATTAAAAAATATCATAAAAAATAATAAAAAATATAGTGAACTTTATTCTTTATTTGATGAAGCATATAAGACTAATTTGGATGAATTGGATGCTGATGAATGGTATGTAAAATATATAAAAGATAAACTAAAAAATTAAATTCATAGATCCAATCAAAAGAAATAAAAAATGGTGGCTCCGATTGGACTTGAACCAACGACCACCACCATGTCAAGGTGGTGCTCTACCAACTGAGCTACGGAACCTTAAAAAAACAAAAATTATATAAAAATATTTTTACATTGTGCTTAAAATCACTTTTTAATTTTTTTCATATCATTTAACCATAAATCTAGCTGTGCTTCAAAACCTATACCTTTGCTATGATAAAATTTCAAATCTTTTTCTAGATATCTTTGCCTAACCCATCCTCCAAAATCATGCGGATAAAGGTAGTTTTTTCTTTGTGGGTTATTATTATCAAGATAAGGAAGTATTTTTAATGCAGGATTATTTTGTACATAATTTAGTGCTTCATTTATAGCAAGATAGCTTGAGTTTGACTTAGGCGAACTTGCTAAAAATACCACACATTGAGCTAAGATGATCCTAGCTTCAGGATAGCCTATGTTTTTTACTGCTATGAGTGTGCTTGTGGCTAGGTTAAGTGCTTGTGGGTTTGCATTTGAGATATCTTCACTTGCAAATATCACTAATCTTCTAGCGATGAAATCCGCACTTTCACCCCCATCAATTAACCTCGCAAGATAATATAAACTCGCATCCACATCACTTCCTCTTAAACTTTTTATCATAGAACTAGCTAGTCTATAGTGTGTATCTTTACTTGAAGTGCCATCGCTTAAAACATTTGCTCTTAATTTTTTTAAAGTTTCAAGTGTGATATGAGTGCTATCTAAAGCCAAAGCAAACTCACATAAATTTAAAAAGCTTCTTGCATCATTTGCACTAGAAGTGATTAAAAAGTCTTTAGCATCATCATCGATTTTACATTGGAGTTTTTCTTGCACTTTTGTGGCAAGTTTTTCTAAGTCTTTATACTCTAAACCTTTAAATTCAAAAAGCATACTTCTGCTTCTTATGCCTGAAGTTAAAGTAAAGTAGGGGTTTTCAGTGCTTGCGCCTATGAAAAGGCATTTTTGATTTTCCAAAGGGATTAAAAGCATTTCTTGCTGGGTTTTTGAAAGCCTATGTACCTCATCAATAAATATCAAAGGTTTATATAAAGAATTTTCATAATTACTTAGTATTTTTCTAAGTTCTTCAAGTTTAAAATTCCCTCCATCAAACTCATAAAAGTCTAGTTTATACTCATACGCTATTGCTCTTGCAAAAGAAGTCTTCCCGCAACCTGCTGGGCCAAAAAATACACTATGAGGGAGTTTTGAAACTTGTATGAATTTTTTAAAAATTTCTACTAAATTTTCTTGTCCTAAAACCTCATCTAAAGTTTTAGGACGAAAAGTTAAGCTTAAATTTGTCATTGTGGATTTATGGTAAGTCTTTCACCATTAATGATAGTTGTAACATCACTTTTATTAGAATCATCATAGATAAAATCAAGCATATAAGAGCCATTATTATCTACGAAATAAGTATCAAAATTTGCAAAATCAGGCCAAATTTGACTAGGAAGAATTTCTGTGTTTGCATGAAATTGTGATTTTATATTGTTTTCAGTGAAAATAGTTTGTCCATTTGCGTCAAATTTTTTACCTTCTTTTTCAAAACTTAGATTATTTAAGATGATTTGTGGGTTTGCTTTTAAAAACTGACTTGCCAAAAGCATCATAGAAAAAATATCAGTGTTTGAATTTTGCATTAAGCTATCATAAGCTTTTTTAGAAAGATTATTAAAATCCATATCTAAATTAATATTATTTAGCATAAAGTTTTCATTTGCAAGATTAAATTTAGCTAAATCTAGTTTTAAAACACTATCATAATCGTTTTGAGTATTTTGAGCTGTTTTTGCAAAAATTTTTAATTTATCAAAGTCAAAAGCAATAGAACTTATAAAACTAGCACTATCAATGCTTATATTTTGCTCACTATTTCTACTAGGACTAAAGATATCATTAAAGCTTAATTTTTGTATAGGAAATTCAGAAATTTTGATATTTTTTGCTTCTAATTTTTCTTTATGAGATAGTTGTTCTAATAAAACATAACCTAGATTAAGTTCCATATTTTTTACAAATTCATCAGAACCTATAATCTTAAATGATGTATTGTTTAAAACTAAATTTGTATCATTGCGTGTGAAATTAATATCATTTATTTTTGCATTGATGTTAATGTCACCACCTTTGACGCTAACTAAGATTTTAAAGATTTCTTCGTTTGGAAAAATGCCTTTTAAGTCTTCATTTTCATTTAAAATAGAAACGATAGCATTATTACTTGCAAAAAAATTATTGGAAAAATCCACATTCACTTTAAAACTATAAGGTAAATCATTAAGTGTAGCTATAAAACTTCCTTTGGAATTTAAAAGTCCTTTAGTGTAATTAGTATCTTCAACATTATAATATGCTGTATCTTGACTCATTTGTGCAAAGATTTTTTCATTGATTGAGTTAATATAAGAAGCTGAGGTAAAAAACCCTATAACTAGTAAAATTACTACTACAACCCCTGCGATGATTTTTTTCATTCATTTTCCTTAAGTGAAATTTTAAAAATTATATATTTTTATTACTAACTAATGCTTATAAAATTCTCACATTTATACATTACTTAACTTTTTTACTTATAATTGCACTATTTAAAATCAAAGGTAAAAAAAATGAAACTTTTTGGAACAGATGGAGTACGCGGTAAAGCGGGGGAGTTTTTGGATTCATTTTTAGCAATGCGTTTGGCTATGGCTGCTGGAATTTATTTTAAAGACAAAGCCCTTACAAACAATATCTTAGTAGGAAAAGATACAAGAAGAAGTGGTTATATGATAGAAAATGCTATCGTTTCAGGACTTACTTCTATAGGTTATAATGTTATAGAAATAGGCCCTATGCCAACACCTGCTATTGCGTTTTTAACTGAAGATATGCGTTGTGATGCAGGGATTATGATATCAGCTTCACACAATCCTTACTATGATAATGGCATTAAATTTTTTGATGCACACGGAAATAAACTTGATGAGCAAGCAGAAGCAAAAATAGAAGAAATTTATTTTAATGATAAACTCATAGAAGAAGCAAGAACAACAAAATCACAAATTGGTCAAGCAAAAAGAATTGATGATGTGATAGGAAGATATATTGTTTCTATAAAAAATTCTTTTCCTAAAGAGCTGACTTTAAAGTCTTTACGCGTTGTGTTAGATGTGGCTCATGGAGCTTCTTATAAGGTAGCACCTACGGTTTTTAAAGAACTTGGTGCAGATGTGATTGTGATCAATGATAAGCCAAATGGTTTAAATATCAATGAAAATTGCGGGGCTTTACATCCTTTAAATTTAGCTTTAGAGGTAAAGAAATTTAGAGCAGATGTGGGTTTTGCTTTTGATGGGGATGCGGATCGTTTGGTTGTTGTGGATGAAAAAGGCGAAGTAGCTCATGGAGATAGTCTTTTGGGTGTTTTAGCTTTATTTTTGAAAAAACAAGGCAAGTTAAAATCAAGTGTAGTTAGCACTATAATGAGCAATGGTGCTTTAAAAGAGTTTTTAACTAAACATAAAATCACACATGAAACTTGCAATGTAGGCGATAAATATGTACTTGAAAAACTCAAAGAATGCGGTGGAAATTTTGGTGGTGAGCAGAGTGGGCATATTATCTTTAGTGACTATGCAAAAACTGGAGATGGTTTGGTAGCTGCTTTACAATTTAGTGCTTTAATGCTAAGTGAAGCAAAAAGTGCAAGTGAAATTTTAAATCAAGTTAAACCTTACCCACAGCTTTTGCATAATCTTAAAATTTCAGAGAAAAAAGACTTAAGCAAGCTTGCAGGTTTAGAAGAGTTGAAAAAAGATTTAGAAAAAAAAGGAATTGCTAGTTTGTTTAGGTATTCAGGTACAGAAAATTTAATACGCTTATTACTTGAAGCAAAAGATATTAAGCTTTTAGAAAAAGAAATGAAAGCTGTTGAAAGCTTTTTTATGAAAGCATTGAATGCTTAAAATTTTATCTTTAAAATTTTGGCTTGTTTTTGCTTTAGTTTTTATACTAGATCAAGTAAGTAAGTATTTGTTTTTGCAAGGGCTTGAATATAAGGGTGAAATTTTTGATTTAGTTTTAACCTATAATACCGGTGTAGCCTTTTCAATGTTTGCATTTTTAGGAGAGTATTTAAAATACATACAACTTGTTTTTATTTTGGCTTTGTTTGTGTATTTGCTTTATCAAAAAGAATTTTTTAAAACACATTTGATCGCTTTTGCTATTATGCTATCTGCTGGGTGTTCAAATTTACTTGATCGCTTTGTGCATATAGGTGTGGTGGATTTTGTATTTTGGCATAAGTGGTTTGAATTTGCTGTGTTTAATTTAGCTGATGTGATGATAAACATTAGTGTAGCTTTGATTTTAATAAAAGAAATTTTTAATAAAAAAGGAGAAAAATGTTAGATTTTTTAACTGACTGGTATTTGTGGATTAAAATGGTGCATTATTTAGCTTTTGTTTCTTGGATGGCTGGATTGTTTTATTTACCAAGACTTTTTGTCTATCATACAGAGCATAAAGATAATAAAGGCTTTGTAGAAGTGGTAAAAATTCAAGAAAGAAAATTGTATTTTTATATCCAAACTCCTGCGATGATAGTAACTTTAATAAGTGGAAGTTTGATGTTGCATGTAAATAAAGTTTTGATGGTTGGATCAGGATTTATGCATGCTAAATTAACCTGTGCTTTGCTTTTGATTATTTATCATTTGCAAAATTATTATTATTTAAAACAACTTCAAAATGATACTTGCAAAAAGAGTGGGAAATTTTTTAGAGCTTATAATGAAATTCCAACGATATTATTTATAATTATCGCTATTATGATGGTGGTAAGACCATTTTAGTAAAAAGCCTTTAAAGGCTTTTTATCCTTTAAACTCCATACTTTTAAAATCAAGTGGATCAACATTTTCTTGCATGATATTAATGTGTTCTTTATCTTGTAAGCGTTTATTATCTCTAAATACAGCACGCACTAAATCCATACCAGTGTAAAAATCTTTCATTAATACCATAAACAAATAACGCCCAAATTCACTTGTGTGTAAAGTATTATTTTCTTTTTTTATAGCTTTACTTAGCTTAAGACCTAAAAGCTCTATAAAAAGATCTTTTTCTAAATTGCAATCTAAAGTTTTGTTAAATTTATCAATCTCGATTTTACCTGCAAACATTTCAGTTAAAAAGACATATTTGATGATTTCTTTTCTGCTAAAATTAGCTTTAGCAATATTTGCATTTTGTTTTTCTTTTATGAGTTTAGAATAATCATTTAAATTAAAAGCATTGATTAAAAGCTCTCCATCTAAAAAGCTAAAAGCCCCACTTCCTACACCCAAATACTCATGATGGCTACTTACATACTCATCATTAAAGCTACTTTTTTCTAAAGAAAATGACCATGCATTATTTCTTTCATAATCTTTGAAAAAATCTATAATGATTTTATAAAACTCAAATTCATTATCTTTAAAACTTACTCCTAGAGTTTTTGCGATATTATCTTTTGTGAGGTTTGATTTCATTAAAGGATAAGTTGTGATTTGTTGAGGTTTTAAATTTTTGGCTATTTCTAAATCATTGAGTAATTGCTCTTTAGTTTGAGAAGGAAAGTTAAAAATCAAATCAAGACTCATAATAGGAAGCACACCTATAGCTTTAGAAAGCTTTTCTTGAAGCTCTTTGCTTGAACCAAATTTATGATACCTTGCTACTTTTTTTAAAGTATCATCATCAAAACTTTGTATACCACAACTTAAACGATCTATAAGCCCTTTAAACATTTCTAGCTTTTTAGGTTCGATATGATTAGGATCGCTCTCGCAAGAAATTTCTTTAATATTAAATAATTTTTTGCAAAGTTCTAAAGTTTTAGCAAGTTCTTCTTCGTTGATCAAAGTAGTACCACCACCCACATACATAGAAGTAAAATCAAATCCTTTGTCTTTGATTTGTTTGATTTCTTCTCTTAAGCTTTCAAAATATCTTTTTGCTAAATCTTCACTATAATAATACTTATGAAAACTACAATATGGACAAAAAGTATGGCAAAATGGTATATGAGCATAGAGCATATAAGATTTTTTTGGATTAACTTTTTTTTCTTGTCCTTCTTTTAAAAGTTTTACATCAAAACCATTCTCTAAAGATTTTTGCATGGCTTTATGTGAGTAAGAAAGAGCTAAGTTTTGTAAAAAATTCATATTTTTCCTAAAAATTTCATTTTGTAGTTATTTAAAAAGACTATAATTGTATCATATTTTTACAAAGGCTTTATAATGAAAAATATTTTTATAGCATTTTTTGTATTTTTATTAGGGCTTATAAGCGTGTCAAATTCTGCACCTTTAGATGAAATTTTTCAAGATATTAATGTTTCAGGTAATATGCGTTATCGTTTTGAGCATAATAGCCCAAAAGATAGAGGAAATAATAATTTTAATCAAAGAATTCAAATTCAAATGCATTAACAACTAAGCCTTAAAGGCTCAGTTGTTATAAAAGTTTTCTTTTAAGTTTTCTTCCATAGTTTTGATATTTTCTTTTGATTCTTCTTTAGCGTTAAATCCACCACCAAAGGCTTTCATAACATCTACAATGGAATTTGCAAGCTCGTAAGATGAGTTAGTGTAAGAAAGTTTAGCATTTAGGTAATTTCTTTGATCTTGTAAAAAATCAGCTAAATTAATCACGCCATTTTCATATCTTAAGGTAGAAATTTCATAAATTTTACTTTGAGCTAGAAATAAATTTTTATAATTTTGCTCATTTTCATAATAGCTTTGGCGGTTAAATAAAGCAAGTCTTATTTCCCCAAAGGCCGTTTTTAAGGTATTTTCATATTGTAAAAAAGCTTCATCTTTGGTAAGTTTTGCGATATTAACATTATTCATAATCTCACCCCAATGAAAAATCGGCATTGCAAAATTTCCAGCTACATTCCAAGTATTGCTTCCATGTTTAACTAAAAGATCTAAATCATTACTTTGAAAACCCAAAAGTCCTGTTAAAGAAAGGTTTGGTAAAAATGCAGTTCTGGCTACTCCAACAAGATAGTTTTTTTCTTCTAAAATTTTTAAACTAGCTTGCACATCAGGTCTTTGAAGCAAAATTTCACTACCAATGCCTTCAGGTATACTAAGCTCGTATTGTCCTATTTTTTTATACTCTATGCTATTATAAAGTATATCATCAATATCATTTGAAGTTAAGATTTTTAAAGCTTTGGTATTAGCTTCTTTTTGAATTTTAGCATTTATGAGTAAAACTCTTGAATTTTCAAGCTCAGCTTTAAATTTGTTAAGCTCATACTCACTAATTACTCCAAGTTTAAAATGCTCTAATTTTAACTCATAAGTTTTTTGATAACTTTGGGTTGTTTCTTCTAAAATTTTTACTTGCTCACTTAAGCTTGCTAGATTAAAATAAGTTTTTACTACATTAGAAATTAAGCTTAATCTTGCACTTTCATAGTCAAACTCACTAGCTTGTAATTTTGCTTTTGAAGCATTATAAGTATCTCTGTATTTACCCCATAAATCTACTTCATAACTTAAATTTAAACCCATATTAAAATCATTGCCATAGACAAATTCATTACTTTTGTTGCTTGGAGCATTGATGCTAGTTTTTGCTCTTGCTCCGCTAGCACTTCCATCTAGTTTAGGAAGCAGATCGCTTCTTGCTATACCTAAAGCCTCATAAGCTTTTTGTAAATTCATATATGCAATTTGCAAGTCGTTATTGTTTTTTAAAGCTTGATCGACTAAGGTGTTTAAATAATTATCATCAAAAGCTTTCCACCATTGTTTGTTAATGCTAATGTTTTGATCTAAGCTTTTAGTGTAATTTACATCTTTAATTTCTAAATTTGGTTTTAAACTGCAAGCTGTTATTAAAAAACAACTTGCAAAAATTATTAACTTACGCATTGATTTTACCTCTTTTTTTATCAAGCCATTTATTAAAACTTTCTAGTAAATAGAAAAATAAAGGTACAAAGAAAATGGCTATAGTAGAAGCTGCTATCATACCACCTATAATACCTGTACCTATCGCATGGCGGCTTGCACTTCCTGCTCCATATGCAAAGAAAAGCGGTAAAATACCACAAATAAATGCCAATGAAGTCATTACAATAGGTCTAAATCTCAATTTTGCTGCACTAATAGAAGCTTCAAAAATACTCTTTCCTTTTTTAAGATGCTCTTCCATAGCAAATTCAACAATCAAAATGGCATTTTTAGCAGAAAGGCCTATTAAAAGTAAAAGTCCTGTTTGAAAATATATATCATTTTCTAATCCTCTAAGCCATACAAAAAGCAAAGAACCAAATACTGCAAAAGGCACAGCCGTAATTACTGCTAAAGGCATGAGCCATCTTTCATATTGTGCTGCTAGAATTAAAAATACAAATAATAGTCCTAGCATAAATGCTATTTGTCCAGCACCGCTACTTGTAACTTCTTGATAAGCTGAACCTGACCAAGCAATAGAATAATCCTCTCCTAAAGTTTCTTTTGCCACTTGTGCAATTGCATCAATGGCTTGTCCTGAAGTATAGCCAGGAGCAGGATCACCTTGCACTAAAGCCGATGGAAACATATTAAAGCGTTTTACATCATCAGGACCAACACTTCTTTGTAATGTTAAAACGCTATCTAGAGCTATCATAGAACCATCTTTTGATCTAACAAAGATGTTTTTTAAAGCATTTTGAGTATTTCTAAAATCTCCAATTGCGCTTATATTTACACGATAATTTTTTCCAAGCATAGAAAAATCATTTACATAATAAGTTCCTATGGTGGCATTTAGAGTGCTAAATACATCAGCTAAATTTAAACCATAAAGTTTTACTTTATCGCGATCAATTTCTAGTTTTAATTGCGGAAAATTAGTATCAAGCGTTGTTCTTACATTGTGAAGTTCGGGACGCTTGTTTGCTGCTTCAACTAATTTATTTACATCAACTTGAATTTGATCATAACTTTTTCCGCTACGATTTTGTGCATACATCTCAAAACCACCAGTTAAGCTTAAACCTTGGATTGGTGGTGGATTAACAAAGAAAGTTTGAAAATTTGGATTTAAGAAGTATTGTTTGTTATAAGATCCAACTAAATCAAAACTACTAATATCTCTATCATCCCAATTTTTCAAATTAACAAACATTGCGCCAGAATTTTCTTTTAAAGAACCTGTAAAAAGATCATAGCCTATAAGTCCTACCACATTAGTTACATTCTCATTTTTGCGGATTTCTTCTGCCATAGCATCCATTGATTGAGTAGTTCTATTAAGCGAAGATGCTGCGGGTAGATTGACAATAGTTAAAAAGTTTCCTTGATCTTCATTTGGAACAAGTGAATTTGGAACAAGTTTGAAAAGTCCATATAAACCACCCAAAAAGATTACAAAAATTAACATAAAACGCACTGTTCTTTTAAGTATATAAGCCACACCAGCGCCAAAAACTTCGGTAGACCAATCAAAAATATCATTAAATTTTTTCACAAAATAAAAAGGTTCACCTTCATTTCTTCTTAAAAAAATTGCACATAAAGAAGGAGTTAGTGTTAAAGCTACAAAGCCTGATATAGTAACAGATATTGCTAAGGTTATGGCAAATTGTTTTTGGATTTCTCCCACAAAACCTGATATAAATGAAACGGGTATGAAAACCGCACAAAGTACAAGAACTATAGAAACAACAGGTGCAGCAACTTCACCCATAGCTTTAATAGCTGCTTCTTTTATGCTTATATTTGGATCTTCATGCATAATTCTATCGATATTTTCAACTACTATAATTGCATCATCAACAACAATACCAATAGCCAATACTAAGGCAAAAAGCGTAAGTAGATTGATACTAAAACCTAAGACATATAATCCTGCAAAAGTTCCCAAAATAGAAACAGGAACAGCAATCATTGGTATAATAGTTGAGCGGAAATTTTTTAAGAACAAATACATTACAATTACAACTAAAATTAATGCTTCAAAGAAAGTTTTTACCACTTCTTTAATGGAAGCTTTAATAAATATAGTTGTATCATAAGGCACTTTATAAGTTAATCCTTCAGGGAAATTTTTAGAAAGTTCTTCAAATTTTTTCTGCACTAATTCTGCTGTATTTACAGCATTTGCTCCAGTTTGTAAGAAAATCAAAATAGGAGTAGCGTCATTTCCGTTTAATCTACCTTTAAAAGTATATTCTCTTGATCCTAAAGAAACTTCGGCTACATCTTTAAGTCTTAAAAAAGAGCCATCACTATTTGCTCTTATGATAATATCTTCAAATTCTTTAGTATTTTTTAATCTTCCTTGCATAGTTACTGAATACACATAAGGAGATCTTTCCACCACAGGTTCTTGACCTATCTTACCAGTAGCATATTGAGCATTTTGCTCGCTAACTGCAGCAATAACATCAGTCGCAGTAACTTGATATTTGTTTAATAAATCAGGATTAAGCCAAATTCTCATAGAATAATTTCTTGCACCAATAGCTACGGCATTACCCACACCAGGAACCCTAGCAAGATCATCTAAAATATTTAATGCAGCATAATTATACACTTCGAGTGAATCCATAGAGCCATCAGGAGAATATAAAGTAGCAACTTCTAATATACTTGAACCGGTTTTTCTTACACTAACACCAGTTTTTTTAACATCTTCAGGTAGTTTTGCCATAGCAGCTGAAATTCTATTATTAACATCAACTGTTGCTTGGTCAGGATCTGTACCTATATTAAAATATACACTTAAGCTCATATCTCCTGAAGAGCTTGAAGTTGAATCCATATAAATCATATTTTCAACCCCATTGATTGCATCTTCAAGAGGAATAGCCACCGTTTGAGCCACCGTTTGAGCATCAGCTCCTGAGTAAGTTGCACTTACCTTAACAACGGGTGGAGTTAAGGAAGGATATTGCTCCACGGGTAAAGAATAAAGTCCTATAATACCTGCTAAAGAAATGATAATAGCTACAACAGAAGCAAATACAGGTCTTTCTATAAAGAATTTAGAAAACATTATTTATTCTCCATTACGCTAACACTTGCACCAGGACGGATTTTTTTGAAGTTATTTAAAATCACTTTATCCCCATTTTTTAAGCCCTTATCAATAATTGCTTTATCAGAAGTTTGATAAATAACATTAACAATAGTTTTAACTACTTTTCCATCTACAAGGGTATAAACATAAGTAGCACTATCATCTTGCAAAAGCGCAACTTGAGGAATTTCAAAACCATCTTTTTGAACAAAACCACCAACATGAACATTTGCAAAAGAGCCAGGCATTAAGTTTGAATTGTTGTTATCAAAAATAGCCTTTGCTTTTACTCCACCACTATGAGTATCTATAACGCTATCTACGAAATATAATTTTCCATTGAAAAGTTCTCCACCAACATTAGCTTGCACTTGGATATTTTCTAATTTCCAATTGCCGCTTTGAATATTTTTATTCATATTGATTTTATCTACATCAGAAATATAAAAATCTGCAAAAATTGGGTTAATGTTTGTAATGCGTACAAGTTCAGTAGATGAAGCATTTACATAATCACCCACATCCATTAACGCATCACCTAAAATTCCATCAAAAGGAGCACTTACTATGGTGTATTTTAAGTCTAATCTTGCATTAGCAAGTTTTGCTCTAGCGCTTTCTAGATTAGCTTTTGTGGAGTTAAATTTAGCCAAACTTGCATCAAATTCTTTTTGTGAAATAGCATTTTTTTCTATTAAAATACTATCTCTTTTAAAATTTTTTTCAGCATCATCAAAATTAGCTCTTGCTACCAAAGCTTCTCCATAAGCCATATTTACACTTGCTTGGTATTTGTCAGGTTCTATAAGAAAAAGCTTATCGCCTTTTTTTACAGCTTGACCACTTTTGAAGTATTTTGCTTTGATTTCACCGCTTACTTTAGGTTTGACTACTACATCTAATTCAGTACTTAATCTCGCAGGATAAGTAAATTCTAAAGGTAAATTAGCGCTTTGCATAGTCATAATACTAACAGGTTGAGGAGGGAGTTGTTTAACTTGTGCATTTTTATCATCTGAACATGCTATAAAGATAAGAGAAGCACAAGCTAGAGTTAAAAGTTTTGTTTTCATTTGTTTCCTTAAGTTATTTATTTAGCTAAATAAAAAGTAATTTATATTACAAAATTAATAAATACTATTTTATCAATCTTTAGTTAATTAAAATTAACAAGACCTTGAGTAAAAAGCTTTACGATTTTTTTTGCATGGCTTTGTTGTTCTTTTTTATTCATTGAAACTTTATTTTCAAAAGTGCTTTGTATAAAAAATGTCCCTCTAAGCATAGCGCAAAAAGTATAACTTAAAAATTCAGCATTTTGAGCTAAAATTTCATTTTCTTCTTCAAATCTTTTTCGAAGAACATATTCTACTTCTTTTCTATTGCTTCCTTTAAACCATTTTCCAAAATCAAATTTTTCATTATAAATTTCAGAATACAAAAGTCTTACTATAGCTATAGTTTTGGTGTCGTTAAAAATCCCTAAATAAGCTTTTGCAAATTGATATAAGAATTCTTCTAAATTAGCATCAGGTGAAAGTCGCATATTTTTTTTTAAAATAGCTAAAAAATGATTTTCTGCAAAATCATTTAAAACCGCTTCAAATAAACCTTCTTTACTTTTAAAATGCTCATATACGCAAGAAAAAGATCCACCAGCTTGTTTGATAATATCTTTAAGATTAGTTGCTTCGTAGCCATTTTTTAAAAATGACTCCGCAGCGATTTGTTTGATTTTTTCAAGCCTTGCTTGAGATTTTGAAGAAATTCTTTTTTTCATTTTAGTATTTTTTATGCTCTATGATAGAATTTTTAGGATATACAAAATTGCTCTCGCGTAATATGACAATATTTTTATCATCAAGTGCATAGGCTTTGATGGTTAATGGTATTACAGTGTCTTTTCTATCATTATCGGCTAGTTTTTTAGTAGCTTTTAAAACAACTATATGTTTATCTTTTTCGCCAGCTTTTAGTTTAAAAGATTTTTTAGGTCTAATGATTTCTAAGCCATCTTCAATGCCTTGTAATTTCACATCAAAATAATACTCATGAGTTTTATTATCGGTGTTTTGAAATAAAAATACATAAGCATTACTAATAATTAATTCTCCATCATGGGTTTTTCTGATTTGATAAAGCTCACTAGAACGGTTGATATTTAAAAGCATATTTTCTTTTTTACTTCCCATTAAAACTAAAGCCACAAAAACACCACACAAAACAACTAAATATCCAATAGTTCTAAATCTAAAATATTTTACTTTTTCCCTTGTTTCAATAGCTTTTGCACTAGTCCAATTAATTAAGCTAGGACGATTAAATTTGGCTTGAACTTTTGAACAAGCATCGGCACATTCAAGACAATTAATACACTCAAGTTGCATTCCTTGGCGTATATCTATATGTGTAGGACAAATTTTTACACAGGCTTCACATCCTATACATTCACCTTGTGGTGGCTTTTGATAAAGTTTGGTATGTCCATCATAAATCGCACCTCCTCTTTTATCATCATATATTACTTGAACGGTGTTATTATCAAACATTACAGATTGAATTCTTGCATAAGGACATACATAAACACAAAATTTTTCACCCAAATATACTATATCAAAAGTAAAAACCAAAGAAGCACAAAATAAAATCCCTAAAAGCAATAAATGATCAGCAGGATTTTGAATGTATGTAAAAAAATCTTCAGGTGGTACAAAATACCATAAAAATGCACTCATCATTAACAATGAAAAAAGATAAAAAATCACAATACTTAAAGCTTTTTTGACGAAAAATCCACTGACTTGCTTTTGTTTATTTGTTGTGCTTTTATGAATTTTAAAGATTTTTGTTTGTAAAAGATCTCTATAAATAACTCTAGCAATAGTTTGAGGACAGCTCCAAGCACACCAAATTCTTCCTGCTAAAGTAGTAACAAAAAGTATAGTTAAAAATATACCCATGATAACAAAAGGCATTAAATACAGCTCTTGAGTATCAAAAGCGATAAAAAATAAATTAAGTTTTTTATGATCAAAGCTTAATAAAAAGAAATGATTTCCATTTATTTTTATAAAAGGCAGTGCTATAAAAATAATCATAGAAATGATATAAGCTATATATCTTTTTTTAGTATAGTTTGTGATGTGAGCATTCATTTTATTTTCCTTAGAAATATTTCTTTATATTGTAGTATTAGAAAAATTAAATCAAACTTTGTCTTAATTAATAATTTATATTTAATTTTTATTTATATAATTATTACAAAAATAAGTTTTATTTTCAAGAAAATTATGATATAATCTTTATTTTAAAATTTATTTAAAGAAAGGTGGTGAGGGTCGTGCCAGGAATCAAGGTACATCCTAATGAGTCTTTTGATGAAGCGTATAGAAAATTCAAAAAGCAAGTAGATAGAAATCTAGTTGTTACTGAAGTTCGCGCTAGAAGATTTTTTGAGCCTATGACTGAAATTCGCAAAAAACAAAAAATTTCAGCACGCAAAAAAATGCTTAAAAGACTTTATATGCTTAGACGCTACGAGTCAAGACTCTAATACCAAAAAAGCCGAGAAATCGGCTTTCTTCGTTAAAATATTTATGTTTTTTTGGATTATAATTATTCATTTTTTCGGACTTATTTTACCAGGACCTGATTTTTTCTTAGTAAGTTCATATGCATTAAGAGAAGGGGTTAAAAGTGCTTTAAAGGCAAGCTTGGGAGTAAGTTTAGCTGTTAGTATATGGATTATACTTTCTATACTCGGATTAAATGTCGTTTTTCATAAATTCCCATTTTTACAAATTATACTATCAAGTTTTGGAGCATTTTATCTTTTGTATTTATCTTTTAAGATTTACAAGAATACAAAAAATGACAAAATTAAAGTTCAAAAAACTTATATATCTGCATTTTTAAGTGGAATGATTACAAATTTATCTAATCCTAAAGCAATTTTTTATTTCGCCAGTGTTTTTGCAAGTTTTGATTTTACACAAATGCGATGGATGCTGATAGTCTTGATATTTGTTTTGATTTTAGAAACTATAATTTATTTTTCTTTGATTTCTTTATTATTTTCTAAACCATTTATGGTAAGAATTTATCAAAAGAATTTAAAACTTATTGATTATCTAAGTGCTTTTATATTTTTTGCTTTTGCTGTGTTTATTTTAAGTAGTAATTTAATGACTATGATAAACTAAAACAATTAATTTTTATTAATACTTTTTTTGTTAAAATCTTATTAAGTTAAATTTATAAATTTTTATAGGAAAGATTATGAAACACATTAAAACTATACTCAAACTTAGTATGATAAGTGGTATTGCTGCAATTAGTGCAGGTGCTTTAAGTGCATGTAGTAATAATACAAATGATTCTAGCAATAACGCTTTAAGTCAAGCGGCAAATACTCAAGGGGCCTTTGTTATTATTGAAGAAACCGCTCCAAATCAATACAAAATCAAAGATCAATTTCCAAGTGATGAAACTAGGGTAGTCTTAAAACAACTTGATGGAACTGAAAGGGTTTTAAGCAAAGAAGAAATGGATAAATTAATCCAAGAAGAAGCTGCTAAAATAGACAATGGTACTTCAAATTTAACAAATCCAAACAATGCTCAAATGAGTAGCGGTGGGCTTTCTTTAGGCGAGACATTGCTTGCGAGTGCGGCTGGAGCTATTTTGGGAAGTTGGATAGGTTCAAAGCTTTTTAACAATCAAAATTTTGCAAATCAACAAAGAGGAGCATTTTCAAATCAAAGTGCTTATCAAAGAAGTGTAAATAGCTTTAATAAAGCAAGTACAAGTGCTACTTCAGGATCAAATGCAAAAAAATCAGGCTTTTTTGGTGGTGGCTCTAAAGCTACTTCAAGCTCTACAAATTCTTTTGGCTCTTAAAAGGTGAAAAAATGAATTTTTTAAAAGTAAATCCTTTAGAAAAATCTTATTTAGAGCAAATAGGTTTTTCATGGCATACGGATAATGATGGAAGTGATTATTTAGATTCTAATTTAGTTTGCGTAAGGGAAGATGAAGCAAATGCATACTACGAAGCAGTTAATGAGCTTTATGATATGTTTGTAGCTGCTGCGCAAGAAGTGATTGATAATGATCGTTTTGACGAGCTTGGAATTCCTTTTAATTTGGTTGATGCGATTAAGATGAGTTGGGAAAATGATGTGCATTGGCATTTATATGGTAGGTTTGACTTAGCAGGTGGGCTTGATGGTAAGCCTATAAAACTAATAGAATTTAATGCTGATACTCCAACATCTTTATTTGAAAGTGCTATTTTGCAATGGGCTATTTTAAAGCAAAACAACCTAGATGAAAGCTCGCAATTTAATAATATATATGAAGCTTTAAGAGATAATTTTAAAAGACTTATAACCTTAGAAGAAGATGTAAGTGAATTTGAAAAATATTATGAAGGTTGGAAAATATTGTTTTCTTCAATTGCAGGTAGTGATGAGGATATGATTACAACAAAACTTTTAGCACACATTGCTAGTGAAGCTGGTTTTGAGAGTGAATTTTCTTATATTGATGAGGTAGAATTTTCACCCGAAGGAATTTTTAAAAATAATGTAAATTTTGAGTATTTTTTCAAACTCATTCCTTGGGAAAGTATAGCTATAGAAGAGGGTGAACTTGCTATGCTCTTAACTCAAATTATGCAAAATCAAAAAGCAATTATTTTAAATCCTGCTTATACTTTACTTTTTCAAAGCAAGGGTATAATGAAAATTTTATGGGAGCTTTATCCAAATCATCCTTTATTGCTTGAAACAAGTGATGAACCTTTAGTGGGTAAAAAATGTGTTAAAAAGCCTGTTTTTGGTAGAGAAGGAGCAAATGTTTCTATTATAGAAGCTAATGGAGATATAAGTTTTGAAACAAGTGGAGATTATCAAAACAATCGTTTTGTGTATCAAGAATTTGCTGAGTTTAATCAAAATGAAAATGATTATTATCAAGCAGGAGTTTTCTTTGCTTATGAGGGTTGTGGTTTAGGTTTTAGAAAAGGTGGTTTGGTGCTTGATAATTATTCTAAATTTGTAGGGCACATTGTTAAAGGATAAAAAATGAAAATAGTATGTTTAGATGCTGCTACTTTAGGTGGAGCTGATTTAACAGCTTTTGAAAGTATTGGGGAATTTATAAGTTATGAACTTACATCTAAAGATGAGGTTATCTCAAGAATATCTGATGCACAAGTTGTGATGATAAATAAAGTCATCATTGATCAAGAAGTTATAGATAACACCAATTTAAAGCTCATTTTGCAGCTTGGCACAGGGGTAAATAATATAGATGTAGCTTATGCAAATTCTAAAGGTATAATAGTAAAAAATGCAGCTGGGTATTCTACCAAAAGTGTTTTAAGTCATACATTTGCTTTGCTTTTTGCTTTTTTAAATCAAATCCCATATTATGATGGATGGACCAAACAAGGGCTTTGGGTAAAAAGCCCAATATTCACTGATTTTAGTAGAACTTTACATACTCTAACAGGAAAAAAACATGGTATTATAGGGCTTGGAGTTATAGGTAAAGAGGTAGCTAAGGCTTCGCAAATATTTGGAGCAAATGTTTGTTATTATTCTACCTCAGGGGTTAATAATGATGATACATATGAGAAAGTAAGCCTTGAAGAGCTTTTAAAAACTTCTGATGTGATAAGTATCCATGCACCTTTAAATGAAAAAACAAAAAATTTATTAAATAAGAAAGAATTAATGCTTTTAAAAGATGAGGCCATTTTAATTAATGTAGGTCGTGGTGGGATTATTAATGAAGTAGATTTAGCTCAAATTATGGATGAAAAAAATATTAGAGTAGGGCTTGATGTACTTGAAATAGAACCTATGGTTGAAAATCATCCTTTGCTTAATATAAAAAATAAAGAAAATTTAATTATCACTCCACATGTTGCATGGGCTAGTGAAGAATCCATACAAAATTTAGTCCAAATCGTATTTAATAATCTTAAGGAGTTTATAGAAAATGGCAAATGAACATAGTTTTGACATTAGTGGGGAAATTGACAAACAAGAGCTAAAAAATGCTTTAGAGCAAGCTAAAAAAGAGCTTGATAGCAGATATGATTTAAAAGGTATTAAAAGTGAAATAGAGCTAAATGAAAAAGAAAGTATTTATAAGCTTACTTGTTCAAGTGAAGCAAAAATTGAAGTGCTAAAAGATATTGTTATTTCAAAACTTATCAAAAGAGGGATTAACCCTAATGGTATTAAAGAGTTAAACAGGGAGAGTGGAGCAAATTTTAGATTGAATTTAAAAGTTAATGATGCTATTGATACTGATAGTGCTAAGAAGATTAATAAAGCTATAAAAGATAGCAAGCTAAAGGTAACTTCAAGCATTAGAGGTAATGAAATTCGCGTAGTTGGTAAGCAAATTGATGATTTACAAAGCGTGATGAAAATAGTAAAAGAGCTCAATTTAGAACTTAATCTTAGTTTTAAAAACCTTAAATGATAAAGTTACTTCAAATAGTTTTTTTGTGTTTTGTGTGTGTTTTTTTAAGCTCTTGTGCTTTAAAAAGTAAAACACAATCACAAAGTGCTTATATTGTTTTAAAAACCCCTCAATTTAGATTTGCTGATTATGGCTTTTTATATGAGGGAAAAAATTTTACAAGTTTAGAGCTTTATAGTGCCTCTAAGGCTTTACTTGAGTTAAAAATCATGGATAAAATTTGCATTAATGGTGTATGTTATGCAAAAACTTTTTTTAATAAAAGATTTTTTAATTATGAATATTATGATGATTTTTTGCAAGATTTAATTTACAAAAAACCTATTTTTTATGGGAAAAATAAGCAAATCACTTCTTGTGGTTTTACTCAAAATATTATAAGCAAAAATTATGATATTTTTTATGAGGTTTGTGATAAAAATATGAGTTTTAGTGACAAAAAATCTAAAATTAAATTTAGCATAAAATCAATATAAAGGAAAATATGAAAGATTTAAAACTTTTTCTTAATGATACTTTTAAAAGCAATATTTATAAAAACTTACAATGCAGTGAAGATGAAATTTTAATTTTAAAGCATTTGTGTAAAAATTATTTACAAGCAAATGTAAGCATTAATGCCTATAATCTTCTTAGTGAAGTTTTTAAAAATGATGAATATGAGTATTTAGATCATTTAAAAGATCTTAAAAATCTTATAGAAAAAGGTTTTATTATTCAAATTTTTTCTGATTTTAAATCGAGTAAAAACTCAAGTTTATTTTTAAATTTGTTACAATGCGAGTTAAGTTTAAGTGAGGTTTTTTTACAAATTTTAGAAAATAAAACTATACAAGATTTTATGCAAGATCAAATTTATGAAGATCATATTGCATATTTAAAAGATGAATTTTTTAAAATCGAGCTATATCAAAGATTGCGTTTTTTTGCTAAAAGCTCTCAAAGTAAGAATATTAAAAAAGATATAGCTATATTTGAAGCATATATTAAAGAGCGTTTAAAAAAGAGTAAAATTTCTAATGTTTTGGCAGATATTTTTAAAGAGTATGCTTTAAACGATAAAGAATGTTTGATATTTATTAGTTTATTAAAAGAAGAGTATTTGCTAAATACTGAAAATTCTTATAGTAGAGATTTTAATTTTTTACTTCATTTAATTAGCGAAGATGATGTTCAAAAACAAGAAAACAAAGTCTTACTAGAAGAAGATTCTAAGCTACTTAGTTCAAATCTTTTAGAATATGATGAATTTGTTAATTCTTTGGGTGATATAACTAAGATTTTTTATTTAAGTGATGATATTTTACAAAGAATTATTAATTTTAAAGAACCAAAGAAGAATAAAAAAATTAAACTTCAAAATTTAGTTAAAGAACAAGATATTTTTGAGCTAATTGAGCCAAATATTAATATAGATGATGTTATTATGCCCCAAAGCACTAAAGATCTATTGGAAAGTATATTAAAACAACAAGATAAAAAGGTTTTGGAAAGATTAAATAAATGGGGTATAAAAACAAATAAAAATATAGAAGCTAAGATAATTTTCTATGGTCCTGCTGGCACGGGTAAGACTATGAGTGCGCTAAGTATGGCAAAAGCTATGAAAAAATCTATTTTGAGTTTTGATTGTTCTAAAATTTTAAGCAAATATGTGGGCGAGAGCGAGCAAAATGTAAGAAAAATTTTTGATACTTATAAAGAGCTTTGTCAAACAAGCAAACAAAGTCCTATTTTGCTTTTAAATGAAGCTGATCAATTTTTAAGTACTAGGGTAGAAAGTAGTGGCGGTGCTGATAAAATGCACAA